>JAUWHS010000043.1 GCA_030605785.1 bacterium | reverse complement strand
TTCAGGTGAATTAGATTTCGAAATAGTAAAAAAAATAAAAGAAAAATTAAAAATTCCCGTTATTTTTTCAGGCAGTATAAATACATTTCAAAATGCGAAAACAGCTTATGAAAAAACCGGTGCTGATGGTTTTATGATTGGAAGAGCTCTAATCGGAAAACCATGGAAATTAAAAGAATTAAAAGAAGCATCAGAAGGAAAAATATTCAAGGTTGATACAAAAACAAGAATTAAATACGCAATTAAACATTTAGATTTAAATATAGAATTTTATGGAGAAGCCGGAGTTCACAAACTTAAAGCTCAACTTCCACATTACATAAAAACCATTGATAAAGCCGCAACAATCCGAGCCGATCTTTTAAGGTCACAAAACGAAGAAGAGATGAGAGAAAAATTAGAAAATTTGTTGAAACAATATAGCTAAAAAAATGCTACACACTAAAAAAATATTTGGAATAATTATTTTAGTATTCCTTGTGTTTTTTATTTCAAAGCAATTTTTATTCTTTAAAAAAAGTTTTCTTGATAATCTTGCGTATAATTCTGTTTACCCCGCAATTTGGCTTGCAAATAAAACAACACAACCAATTAAAAATTTTTGGCAACGAAGAAGTGAATATAAAAATCTAATTAAAAAATACGAATCGCAAAAAGAAAAAACAGAACAACTACTTTCAGAAAATGTAAAATTAAAGGCTTGCTTAAATCATCAAAAAGCAACAGATGAATTATCTGAATTTCAACAACGATACAATTTTGACACTGCAACTTTCGCAAAAATTCTGGTAAAAAACATAACGGCAACAGAGCAATATTTTTTAATTAATCGGGGTAAAAACGATAACATTGAAAAAGATATGGTCGCGATTTGTAAACATCAAATAATCGGCAAAGTCATAGACGTATTTAAAAACTACAGTAAAGTTCTTTTAATAACCGATTCAAATTCAAAAATAGCGGCTTACACAAACAATACAAAAGCAACCGGAATTGTTAACGGTTTTAATGACATAAATCATTGCCAGCTTTGTTACGTTAATCATATGTCAAAAATTGAAAATAACGACCTTGTTATTTCTAGTGGGCAAGGCTTAATTTACCCTGAAGGTTTTAGTCTGGGAAACATTGTAAAACATGATAAAAAAGATCTTTATCACAATGTCATAATCAAGCCACTCGTTGACCTTAAAACCATTAATTTTTGCCTCTTAATTAAACAATCAAAAATTAAGGCGTTCTAGTCGATTATTCAAATATTTGGTACAAAATAAATATCTGGCGAAGGATCGCAACATAGCGATCCTTCGCCAGACAAGCAATCAATAAATGTTTTTCTTTTAATCGCTCACTGTTTTTTTTTATACTAAATCAAAATAACATCTGTGATTTATAGTAATATTTATTTTTTAGGGATGGGGACAAAAATGAAACAAATAATCCGTTTTTCGCTTATTTCATTACTTTTTATTTTTTGTTCAAGCAAAACCTACATAGATGACAATACAGAAAAAATTGCTAATGAAATTTATACATTGTTAAAAAACTTTCAATTTGGTACAGATAAAAAAATTTGCGATAAAATTCGTTACTGTGAAAAGGATAACTTCAAAAAGCTTATTTTGTACGAATATGATGATGGTCGACGAATATTTAACATTTTGATAGATTTGACTCTCAATCTTTATAATATATCTTTTGATAACTCCTGGATAAGTTCGTCTGATACTTCTTCTAATGGCATTCCTCAATATACTCGTGATTGTCTTTTTAATGTTGTTGAGTTTTTTCATGATAAGTCTATTGATTTTGATTGTTTGGTACTTTTTAAAAAGGGTAATATAAGTAGAAATAAACAACCGGCTGAAATTAAGAAGAACTTATCTAAACATCTTCCAAAGATTAACAATAAAAACTTTACTAATGATACAGAGTTATCAAAACAATATAAAAAAATAAGAAAATTGTTAAACAGGAGAAAGCTTGACTGCATTTGCCATTACATCAAACGCTTTTTTATTATAGAGCCCTCTCCAGAAGATCTATTAATGGACATTGCTTGCCATGATAATCCTGATTCTTTGGATTCCTGGTTCCAATGATTTCTGTCTTTTGATAAAACAATCAAAGATCAAAGCTTTCTAGTCGATTTATTAATTTTTTGCTATAAAATAAATACATTAAGCAATTGAAATTTTCAAGTTTATATGCGCCTCCCTCCCGCCGTCGTACCGCAAATAGCGGCACTATGGCGGACAGGCAATTGGATAAATAAAACTAATTTGAAACTTACGTGCGCCTGTAGCTCAATTGGATAGAGTACCGGACTTCGAATCCGTTGGTTGTAGGTTCAAATCCTACCAGGCGCACCATCCTTCGCCCACTCGACCTCTCGATAAACTCGAGGCTCGGGGCTTCGGATGGCAGGCCATCTTTTTAAATGACTTTTTAATTTAAATTTTGAAATTAATGCGCCCATAGCTCAGTTGGATAGAGCGACAGATTCCTAATCTGTAGGTCGCAGGTTCAATCCCTGTTGGGCGCACCATCCTATGTTAAAACTTCGGATGGCAAGCCATCTTTTTTAAAGGAATTAATAAAATTATGAATAAAATTGTTAAATTTTTTATTTTAATAATTATCTGTACTAAACACACCGCATACGCAGAGCAAAGCTTAATTTCAAAACTTTATTGTTCGTTTTTAGGCAATAAAGATACTCAAACAAAATATACCGAAAAAGTTAAAACCGCTCTCAAAGATTTAGGCCTTGAAAATCCCTCAGATGTAGCAATAAAACAAATGAATAAAATTGGCCCAATATTTGCAAACATAGACCTCGCAAGCTTTACTGCCTTTGGTATTTGGTTAAATGAAGAATATTTTGATAAATGCAATGATAAAGAACAACTTTTTCATATATATCATGAAGCATCTCATTATATTCAAAAACACCATCAAAAACTTCTTGTTGGTTGTTCTATTGCTCTAGCTATTTTTATATTAGCGCTCAGACAAATAAATAATACCTTAGGATCAACTAACCCAATAATTAAAAACACTTCTGTAGCAACTATCGGAATTTTAACAATATTTGCATGTTACCGATATTTATTACCATACATAATAAAAAGACAGGAAAAACAAGCTGATATCTCAGCCGCAGACGCATTAATTACCGCAGGTCATCAAGACATTGTTGATGCTCACATTAAACACTTAGAAGGATTAAGTAACCCTGGTGAAAAAGACTTATGGTGGCATACTGTTACAGAACAAATAAAATATTTAAAAAAATCGATATCCAAACAAAAACCGCAAACAAAAATAACATGAGCGCTATCAAAAAAAGTAATTTATATGCGCACATAGCATAAAATATTGCTTTTTTGTTCCTATTAATGCTATCATTTATAAATAAAAGTGAATAAAATTCTTTTTTACTCTAGGAGTTACCATGAAAAAACCTTCTCGCTCAGAGCGCCTTTTACTGGAAGAAATAACAACATCCGCAAAAATATTACACAAAGCTACTCGAAGTCTTAAAATTGGAGAATTTATAAGACTTATTCGCAACCAACTTAAAATATCTCAAAAAGCATTAGCTAAACGAGCGGGAATTCCGCAATCCACCGTATCTCGAGCTGAAAAAGGAGAAACAACACAAACTTTATCTGTTCTCTCAAAAATATTTAACACCCTATCTTGTGATCTTGTCGTTGCGCCAATGCTTAAAGAACCTATTGATATTATAAGACGTAAACAAGCACAACGAATTGCTGAAATGCATATTAAATATTTAAAAGGAACAATGAATCTCGAACAGCAAAAACCCGATAAGAAATTATTAGAAGAACTCATTAAACAGGAAGTTGACGAATTACTACAATGTTCCGGAACCAGGTTATGGGAAGATTAGCAAATTATGACAAAAATAAAATATCCTGATGGAGCAACACCACTAAATGATTACAGCGAATTAATACCACGTTGGGTAAAAAATTTATCCGATCTTAACAGAGTTGAAGCAGAAAATATTTCTGTTGCACAAAAAAAATATTTGAAACGATCTAGAAATAATCCATCTACTTGGTTTAATGCAAGTGAGTTAAAATCAATTCATTTTGCAATGTTCTGCGATGTCTGGAAATGGGCCGGAAAATTTCGAAAATCAAATACCTCTATTGGAATAAAACCACATTTAATATCAAATCAATTGGCCGAATTATGCGCTGATGTTAAAGCATGGACTAGTGAATCCTTTGATTTAACATTTTTAGAACAAGCAGCGAGAATTCATCATCGATTGGTATTTATTCATCCATTTGAAAATGGAAATGGTAGATTTTCGCGCCTAGTTGCAGATCGTTATTTAATCGCTTATGAATGTGCGCATCCTAACTGGCCGTACCTACAAAACAATGACAAACTACGTAATATTTATATTAAAAGTTTGCAAGAAGCTGATAAAGGTGATTACGATCCTCTTATTGAATTCATGCGTACTTATGGAGCTAGAAATTTGTAGTGCCAATAGAAAACTGAATTTACGAAATATAAAAAAAAGACGAATAAAAAAGAAGCCCCACATTTAATTGCAGGGATTCTTAAATTAGCTAACTTTAAAATTAGTATTTAGAATAACTTATACGTCTTTGCGTTTCTTTTTGATTGCAAATATCTTGTTGATACCTTGATTCATCACGATAACTTTTATGCTTTGTTACAATAAAATAAATATCTTTTAACTTAATTAATAAATTATCCAGATTTTTTTTAAATTCAGAAAAATCTTCTGTATTTTTAACTCTTCTTACAGATCTAATCAACTTTTTTATAACCTTTATATCTTTATTTAAATTATCATTGTAGCGATGAAAAGGAATATTGTTTCCTGAAAATTCTCGACCAAAAATACGCTCAGACCAACGAGTCTTATACCTAATTGAACCAACAACTTTACCTATTTCACTGATTTTAACAATTTCGTCTGAATCATTATTTAAAATCTCAAACTCGGCTTTATATCTTTTTGGTAAAACTTCTAATTGATACTCTATCTTGCTTTGTAAGTTTTCGTCAAAACTAACTATATTTCCTTGTTTACCACAGCTAACTAATACAAACAATGTAATTAAAGGAAAAAATCCAACAACATTATTTTTTAGTCTTTTTAGATAATTCATGAATAACCTTTATAAAACATATAAAATTCTAACAAATGAAAAAATTACAACAAAAAATTACAAACTTTGTAAATCCAAAACAACATGTTTAATTCTGTTTCCATTTCCGCATTTATCAAATGTATAAACAACATGAACAAGACCATCACTCGTTTGAATGATGGAAGGATAACAATGTTGCATGCCATGTTGAGCAGGTGTGTCTTCTAGGGTTAAAACAGTTTTCCAATTCTGACCATTGTTATAACTAATATCAAGAACCAGTTTGCTGCGATCACCACACTGTCCATTTTGTATGTCGTTT
>JAUWHS010000015.1 GCA_030605785.1 bacterium | reverse complement strand
TTTCTGCAATTTCCGGAACAAATTCCCATGTGATAGTAAAGACAACCCTGATCGATTTTTTGTTTGCAAAGTTTTAATTTAAAAGTTCTAATTAAAAAATTATACACTTTTCTTGCATGCGATTTTTCAATAAACGGACCGAAGTAGGTTCCTTTTTGTTTTTTATTACGAACGATTTTTAATTCAGGTAGTTTTTTGTTTGTAATCATTAAATAAACAAACGGTTGGCCTGTTTTTAATAAAACATTAAATTTTGGTTGATTGCTTTGAATAAGTTGAGCTTCTAAAAGCATTGCCTCGAGTTCGTTTTTTGTTTCAATGAAATCGATTTTTGAACTTGCGGTGACAATTGTGTCTGATTTAAAATCGTTATTTTTGAAATAACTTGAAATTCGATTTTTTAGATTTTTAGCTTTTCCAATGTATAAAATTTGGTCTGAGCTATCTTTAAAAAAATATACCCCGGATTTGCGGGGCACTTTTTTTATTTCAGTTATGATTTTGTTTTTTATGTTTAGAGTTTTTTCCATTTTTGTTTAATTAGTATTCAAAGAGTGGTGTCATAGGATCTTCTTCATCTTCTTCATATTTTTGTCTTGGAGACGATGGTGGTGTTTTATATATAGATTCTTTTAATTCATCTAAAACGAATTTATTTCTTCTTTTAGGTGTAGCTACAATTGTTTCCATATAAGAGTCTTTGCGTGGGTAACCTTCTGTCGGTTGATATTCAATCGAGTCTTCCATTGTTGTTGTATTGTTTGTATGTTTTTGATTATGAGTTGTTGGAGTTGATTGTATGTAGGGAGTAGTAAAAGTCTCATTTTGTTTTTCTTTCCGGTTGTTGTGGTCTATTTTTTCCGTTTCAATTTTTCTCAGATCCATTGGAAGTATAAAATAATTTTCTTCTTCTTCTTTTCCTTCTTCTTTTTCTTGGTCCTTTTTCTTTTGTTGGAGTTTTCTAAACCATCTTTGAATTATTGTAGCAGCTTCTATTTCTTCATTTTTTTCTCTATATTCTACTATTAAATTTGTTCTTATTAAACCGATGATTCCGGTTAAATTAAAGTAATTATGTTGTTCTTTTGTAGTTTTTTCTATGTGTTCTTTTATTGCATTTGCTATTTCTTTGTAAGAATCATGGGGATATGCTTTTAGATAAAATGTTATAATTTCCTGAAGATTTATTTCATTTTCGCCGTCTATTTTTTTATTTAGAATGACTTCCAGTTGTTTAATTATTGCTGATGATATCATTATGATAAGCATCTCTGTGTAGTTTGTAATGCCATATTTTGCACCATAGTTTATTTTTTCTATGATTTTTGTTGCGATTGCTTCATTGGAATCATCAGGGAACATTTCACAGTATAAAGCTATAATTTTATTTATTATTTCTAAGTCATTATTTTGAATGTTTAAATTTTTAATAAGTATGCTTATGATTGAATCTGCTTGGTCTGTTTGGCGTGTATTTTCTGATGTGGGTACATATGGTATATATGTTGTTGGATCGGAATACATACCAAAAAGGTTTGCGGTTGTTAAAAATAAACATAAAAAAATTATCTTTTTAAAATTAAATTTAAACTTATTCATCAAAGCCTCCATCCTCAAGTGTTTTGAATAATATTTCTTCTATTATTTCTTTTAAGTCTTTTGTTATTTTTTTGTCTACCAAATCTATTTGTTGTTTGTTTAAAGAATAAAAATCGCTTGCGATGTTTTGATAAACATTTTTAATGAAATTTTTTGGAATAATTTTGTTAATTCCTAACGAAATAGAGCCATCGAAAACAAGATCCAACCAGTTACTATTTTCAATGTTGTATATAACGGTATTTATGAGATTACTAATAATATCTTTTTCATTTAAACATGGTTGGACGAAACGTAATGGGTTATTTTCGTGAAAAATTGGTTTGATGTTTTTTTGAATGAGATTAAGTATAGCGCTATAAATTATATATTTTTTAATATTAAGATCAGAAATTATTTTTTCTTTTGTTATTTCATTTTTATTTAAATAAATAATATCTTCTGTCTTTTTTGCGTTTTTGGTTAGATGACCAATTGTGTTAGGAAATTCATCATTTTCATAATCGATGTTTGAAAGATTTAATAGTGATAGATTCGGCATTTGTTTTAGAAGGCCATTTGCTTGTTCTATTTTATCTTCTGTTATTTGGTTATCTGATAGATC
The DNA here is from genome assembly GCA_030605785.1 of bacterium. Lineage (GTDB taxonomy): Bacteria > Babelota > Babeliae > Babelales > JAUWHS01 > JAUWHS01. The sequence goes on along the minus strand of JAUWHS010000015.1, from coordinate 921 downwards.
AAGTTTTTCAAGTTGTTGTAAATTTTTAATATTTGTTGGTATCTCTATTAAATAATTATTACTTAAATCTAATTCAATTATCTGGGTGAATTGTGGAAAGACACCAATTATTATTTTCTTAAGAAAAATTTCATCAAATATTGTTTGGTCTACTTCTTCACACACTTCTCCGTAATAATCTGATTCATCTAGTTTTAAATAATTTATGTATGTTGGAATTTTTTTATTCAAGTATATTTTTCCACAATTTAATAATTCATTTAATAAATCTTTGTTACAAAAAACTTCTTTTGCCTTTTTAATAAAATTATCAGTATTTTGCGCCAAGAAGCTTATATTATTAAATTCTAATAGATCGTTAATTTCTTTTTTGGATTTATCTAAAATATCGCAAACTTGCTCTGTAATAAATAATTTAATATTTTCTTTAGAGGCATCAAAAAGTTCTTTTTCAGAAACTTTTTCAAGTTCTCGAAGTAATAATAAATTTGATAGATTCTTTTTTTTACGAGAAATTGGTTTTTTAAATCCGTTTCTAGGACTTTTTTCTTTGTTTTGTGGCGATCTATGTTTCGGCGCGCAAAGGCATAAATTAAACGCAAAAAAGCCTAAAATTAATAACAAAATAAATCTTTTTAAATTAAATTTAATGTTTTTCATTGAAAAACCCCCATTTTGGTTTATCTTTATTTTCTAACAGTATTAAGTTTATAGAGTAAGACTAGGGGTTTGTTGTCTGATTGTCAAAAGCTTTAAGGGCGTTTTTGCTTTAAATTAGGTGTTTTTTGGTTTTTTAAATGATATTCTCCAATAATGGTTTGAAATTTGTCTTTATCTAATATTTTTTCAGATAGTTCTATGGAAATAGGGGCATTTTTAGGATTATTGTGCAAGTCTATAACGGATAATTTTGGTAATTCA
>JAUWHS010000070.1 GCA_030605785.1 bacterium | reverse complement strand
TTTTTGTCCTCCCGGACTAACCGGTTTTACACTCTGCTTATTCTGTTCTACTGTAAACCGGCCTTGTTTTTTATCTTCAGCCGGTTGTTCAGTTGGATAAGATAGAATTGGAATTAAACATTCAAAAAAATGTTCCCGTTTCAAATTTTCATTCCAGAAAGTAATAAAAACCTCTACCTGCTCAGGAATAACATCTTTTGTATCTTTCGTATCACCCCAAATAAATAACCTTGTTTTTTCAACTTCATCTTTATCAAAAACATTACGTTTTTTTTCTTCTTTTGTTTTATCCGCAATATATTCAATAAATAAATTTTTTATATTACTCGCGACAACAACTGTTTTAATCTCAGATGCCTTATCTTTTTGAGAAACAGAATCATCCTGCTTAAACTTAAAGTTATCAAGCTCCGTTGTTTCTCGTCTTAAAAGTTGATAAACATCTTTTCCGCCACGACTGTTCTCTTTATCTTTAACTAATTCATACATAACCCGAACAAGCATAACTCTTTTTTGCGCATAAATTCTTAACGCGTTTGTTGTAATAAAATTCAAACTTTTAAAAAGCTCTCTTCTTTTACCTTGTATTTTTTCATCATTATCGGGGGAAATTTCAGCAACAAAATAATTTTTTTCTTCGGTCGACTTTTTTTTCTCTTCTTCTTTTACTTTTTTTTCAGGAGATTTGTCACCGACCTTTTCAACGTTTTTCGGTTCTACCCGCTCACTTAAAAAGGGAATAAAGGCCGCGCTTAGATCCCGTTCAAGTTGGTTAAATAATAAACAAACTCTTCTATCAATAACCATTACACCTCGAGTTCTATCAATAATATTAGAAACGTTACGATAACCTTGAAGCATTCCCAGAATTACAAATGCCGAAATAGAAAGCGCGATTAAAAGTTCAATAATTGTAAAACCAACTTGCTTTTTCATTTTTTCTTTTCTTCCGGTTGCAGTATCAAACCAATCATCTTTATTTCACGATCACCCAAATCAGAAGTCCAATTTCCAACCGATTTAACAATTTTTAAATCTTTTTCAAAATCACGAAGAGACGATTTTTTTTCGATATCTAAAATTTCTGACTTTATAGTTAAATCCAAATCTTCAATTTCTTGTATAATTGGTTTTGTTTTATTTGTGGGATACAAAAAAATTTTAACAAGTTCTTTTTTTATCAAAAAAACTCTACTTATATCTTGCTGACCTTTTAAAGTTTTGATAAAAGATCTAACTTGCAAGCCTGAAAGGATTGTCATAGAAATAGCTAAAATCGCAATCGCGATTAATGTTTCAATTAAAGTAAAAGCGTTTTTTTTCATTTTTCCGGTTTTAAAAAACCTTCATACATAATAAATTTACCTTCAAAAGGCATCATTTTAAAACTTACTCTTGATTCTTTATCACCTTTTTTTCGAACTAAACGAATCATAACATCTTGTACTAAACCATTTGGAACAACATAACAAAGCCCTGTATCTTTTTTTTCTTCAAATTGTTCTTTGCCGCCAACATAAAAAGCAACCATTTTAATACTTTCATCAAAATCATAATGCGTATCAAAATAGTAAGATTTTGCTTGTTCGTAATTTTTTTTAGTTTGATCCTCAACATCAATATTTTCTTGTTCAACAACAACATAATCGAGTGAATTTGGATTTGATTTAAATAAAAGTCGATAAACTTTTTGATCTGAAATTGCTTCCTGCCTGGCAAAAAAAACCATATTATTTAATGAATCAAGAACTGTTTGCCATTCAGCGTGCGGCTTGCGCATATACAATCGGGGAATAATGATGGTTGCCGCAATTCCAACCAGAACTACGACAACCATCATTTCAATTAAAGTAAAAGCTTTTGAAGAATAACTATTTGAAGCCTTGATCATTAAGCGCCCGCGACAAGAGGTTTCTCTTCACCCTCGGGACCTTCTGAAACAATCTCAAATATTTTATATTTATTTTTAAATCTTATAGGAGGAAGATTATATTCAAATTCATTTCCCCAGGCATCTAAAGGAACACTCTCTTGACCTTCTATATAAGGCCCATCCCATCTTTCATTTCCTTTAATATTTGGCCTGTCAATTAAGGCATCAAGTCCACCTTCTTTTGCCGTTGGAAAATGACCCATGTCTTGTTTATACTCAACCAAATCTGTTTTTAACGCGGCAAGAGTCGCTTGTGTCGCGCTTACATTTCCTTTTGTTAACAATCTAATAACTCTTGGACCAACCAAAGTCGCAAGAATACCAATAATAAAAACAACAACTAAAATTTCTATCATTGTAAAAGCATCTCTTTTTTTAGAAATAACCATAATAAAAAACTCCTAACCTAAAAATTAAATACCTGTAATATCACCCATTTCCATAATAGGCATGAAAATAGAAATTAAAATAAATCCAACAATTAATCCCATAACAATTGTCATTACGGGACCAATCTTTGAAGTCAAACGATCAATATTTTCATTAAGCTCAACTTCATAATCATTTCCAACCGTTAAAAGCATAGAATCTAATTTTCCGGACTGTTCACCGGTGCTAATCATGTAACTCGCAATTGAAGGAAAAATTCCTGTTTGTTTTAAATACTTCGAAATTTTACCCTCTTTGATAATTTTATCTCGAGCTTCCTGTAGCTTATAACTTAATACTCGATTATCAACAATGTTACAAACAATATCTAAAGCTTCAGATAAAATTACACCACTCTCTAAAAGCATTCCCAAGGTTTTGCTAAATTGTACAACCGCTTTTGTTCTAGAAAAATAAGAAACAACAGGAATCCTTAAAGACAAGGAATCTAATTTATATCTACCTTTTTCTGTTGTTCTCCAATACAAGAAAAAAATAAGAAACCCAAAAAATAAAATTGATAAAACAATAAAATTACTTGTAACAAATTTAGACAAAGAAATTAAGATCTTAGTTGGAAGCGGAAGTTCTTTGTTTAGTTTAGAAAACATATCTGTAATTCTTGGAACTAAAACAGTCAACATCGCTACAAGAACTAAACCGGCAAAAGCTAAAACCGCTAAAGGATAAGACATTGCCTTTTTTACTTTTTTTTCAGTCTCTTCTGTTTTTTCTAAATAAGAAATTAATCGTTCCAAAAGTCTATCCAATTTACCACTAGCTTCACCCGCCTTTACAAGTTGAACATAAACATTTGGAAATATTTTAGGATAATTGGAAAGTTGAGACGCTAAAGTTTCACCGGCTTTTATACCATCTTTAACATTAATCAAAACACGCTTAAACTTTCCTTCAAATTGTTCTATCAATAAATCTATCGCTTGTAATAACGGCACTCCGGAACGCAATAAAACCGAAAGTTGTTTCGTGAAAAGAATTTTTGTTCTCAGATCAATTTTTTTTTCAAATAAAGCTTTAAAAGAAAAACCCGCCTCCGCAGTAATTTCAGACAAAGCGATAGGCATCAAATCCTGCCCTCTCAAAATTTCCTTTGCAGCTTGAACGGAAGAGGCATCAATGGTACCCTTTATTCTTTCACCTCGCCTACTAAAAGAATCATATTGATAAAGAGGCATAAAAACCTTTCGTAAGCATTTAAATTAAAAATAGGCTTGCAAAAAAAACAATGCGCGTGCTAACCTCACAACGTTTAATAATATGTGTGACCTTTGTAATTTATCAAAAAGGGGGAAAAGATGAAAATAAAAAAAATACTTTTTGCTTTTGCAATATTATTTAACATTGCATTTATTAATGCCAATGTTGATCAACCAACAGAACTTGATTCAACAAAAGATCAAATAGCCTTTGAAAATTTTTTCAGACAAACTCCATTACAAATGAGTACTTACAGCATGAAACATTTCTTCAAAGGAAACTACTCAACTATATACAACCTAAATCAATACAGAAGCATCAAAAATTCTAAAGACGCGCTATTCAATAAATCAATGTCAGAATACATACAAACTATATTTAATCTTGAAGAGTACCAGGAATCCATCTCCCAAAATGGAACACCTATAGTTGAATTTTTAGAGCTTTGCAATGAATTAAATATGGATTCAGAAAGAGCTTACTCAGGACTTCGTCTTTTTTATAACAAAATAAAAGGATGCGAACTTATTGATGACACAGTTATCAATCAATTACTAAACAAAATGCCAACGCTTCTTTTGAAGTATTTTGAAGACAAAAAATACGAAAGCCCATTTATTTCTCTAGCATATAATATAGAAAAGCTTCTTTTCTCAAAATTCTCTAATGAAATCGATTTATTCGGACAAGCGCCCGATTTATTTTTATCCGATCTTTCTGAAAATATAAGTTTATTAACACAAAATACATTTAATAAATTAGAAGAAAATAATAATGAAAAAGAAATAAGCAATCGTTTAAAAAACATAGTTATCAAAATTTTTGAACTTTCTCTGAATAAAACAATTTGGGATTACCAAAGATATGAAAGCACTTGGAGTTCTGTTTTATCTATCGCGAATGGATTAGAAAATTTAGCGTCTTGTCGTATCATAACTCACATTGATGACCTTGATGAAGTTTTGTGGTCTTTAACTGAACGCTTTTGCTTCTTTTTAGATTTTGTAGGAGCAGCCTTGCCTGTAAGCTTTTATGAAAACATAGAAATTGACCTTGAAAATAAGGTTGTATTCTTTTTAGAAGAACCGGAACTGGATGAGGGAATTAAAACAAAAAAAGAAAGATTAATTGAAAGTTTAACAAGAGGCAAACTAAAAGCCGCCGCAGCAGAAAAAGGACTTTTGTCCGATCCAACAATCGCAACATAATCGAACCAGGAAATTAAATTTATAAAGATTAGTATTTGTAAGTTGGTATTTAATGCTTTTGGCAAGCCCATTTCATGGGCTTGCCAAAAGCATTATTAAGTTAACATACAACGCCAAATATAAATTTTAAACAAACTTTTTTATTTCCTTATTCAACTTTTAAACACAATAAAAAATCCCCTCTAGATAGAGGGGATTTTTTTTATTTAAGCTTATTCACATCTATTTAAAAAATAAATGATATTTGTCCACCAAAAGTATAAGGACAAATAACTTGTCGACCGGTAATTGGAAGTTTTACAAATAAACTTGCTTGAGGTTTTATGCCAGAATTTTTAAATTCATTAAAGAAATCATAATTCAGTTGAAAAATAAAGTTGTGTGAAGTCCATTCTTTCAAGCCTTGCGCCGAATTAATTATAGAAAAAACAAAATCATCAGATTTCGCGGTTAATCGATCATCTTCATGTTTTATAAATTGATAAGACGCGCGCGCGGATAAACCCTTATAAAAATGAAACGATTGTAAATACAAATTAAATTTCCATGTCAACCCAAAATCTTTTGTTGCCATTCCTTTTTGCAATACCAAATAATCTGTTTGCGCTTCATCGGTTTTTAATCGTCTTTCTCTTGTTTCATCAAGCAAGGGTAAAAGTTCAAGTTCCAATCCGGCTCTTAAATGACTTACAAAAAATAAATCTAAACCAATTCCAACAGGAATTCCCCATGCGCCATCATTTCCTAA
>JAUWHS010000086.1 GCA_030605785.1 bacterium | reverse complement strand
TTTTTGTTTTTAAGGGATTGGAAATTAGGTTCTGCTTTTGCCATTGTTGGAATTGTTTTGCCTCTTTTAATACTTTTTTTATTTTATTTAATTTATAAGTTAGTGATTAATGTTAGAAAAAATATAAAAAGATGGAGGTTTATAAATGGTTGAAAATCGACGTTGGTTTTCTAAAATATTATCTCCGTTATTTGTAAGTTTAGTGTATCTATTTTTATATTTACCGATGTTTGTAATGATTCTTTTTTCTTTTAATAATTCATCTTCAAGCGCTAATTGGGTCGGTTTCTCCTTTCGTTGGTATGTCAATCTATTTTATTCTGCCGAGATGCTGGATTCTTTATATGTCTCTTTAATTGTTGCTTTATGTTCAACTGTTTTAAGTGTGATTATTGGAACTTTTTTGGTTTTCGCAACTCGATGGTGGAAATCATTTTTTATTTTAAATTATTTTTATCCAAATATCGTTCTTCCTGATATTGTTCTGGCTGTTTGTATTTTAAGTATTTTCGTTTTTTTTAGAATACCGGTTGGTTATGGAAGTTTAATCGCGGGACACACATTGTTAGGTTTAGGTTTTGTTATTCCTATCGTTAGAGCGCGTTTTGTAGAATTAGATCCGGTGTTGACGGAAGCTTCATTAGATTTAGGCGCGTCTTATTTCCAGACATTTAGAAAAGTTATTTTACCTCTTTTGATGCCGTCTTTAATTGCATCATCTTTATTAGTGTTTACAATTTCATTAGATGATTTTTTAGTTGCCTTTTTTTGTTCTAGCCCTTCTGTGCAAACTTTGTCTGTTTACATTTATTCTGCGGTGAAAACCGGACTTGATCCAACAATAAACGCAATATCAACTCTTTTATTGGTTGTAAGTAGTATTTTAGTTTTAATTCTTACATCTTTAAAGGCGATTGATCAGGTAATTTCTTATGAATAAGTTTTTGCGGAAAAAAATTAGCGCAAATTTTTGTAGCATAGGTAGAAAATTTGGAATTCTTCTTTTTTATTTATCTATAATTTTGTTTTTTTTATTTATTCCCAAATTTTTAATTTTTCTTAAGTTGAATGTTTTTTCAGATAACACAATTAATATTTATGCCTTTACGGATATTATTTCTTCTCAGGTGGTTGAAGAATTTGAAAAAGAGACAGGCATCAAAGTTAGATTGAAATATTTTGATACGAATGAAGATCTTTATGCCAAATTCAAAGTTAGTAGAGGTGAGGGCTACGATTTAATTACTGTTTCTGATTATATGATTGATTTGTTACGTAAAGATAATTTGTTGCAACCTCTTGATCATTCGAAATTAAAAATTTTTAAAAATCTGGATAAACGTTTATTAAGTAAATATTTTGATCCGGGTAATATTTACTCAATTCCATATGTTTGGTTGGTTTTAGGAATAATTTACAATAAAGATGAATTTAAAGATCAAAAAGTAGATTGGAATTCTGTTTTTAGAAAGCCGAGGGATTTAAATTATAAAATTTGTATCCCTGACGATGAGTTAGAGCTTGTTTTTTTAACGTCCATTTATTTGTTTGGCAGGGTTAAAAACTTAACAACATCAGAGTTAAAAAAAGTAGAAACGGTTTTGATTGAACAAAAAAAATGGATAGAAAGTTATACTTTTGCCGGTTCAATATATTTTTTAAGTAGTGGCGCGATTTCTTTAGCTGTAATTCCGGGCAATCTCGCGAAAAAAATTATAGAAGAAAATGATAAATTTGAATTTACTATACCGGATCAGGGTAGTTTAATGTCTATTGAGAATTTGGCTATTCCTGTTGGCAGTAAAAAGTCAGATTTGGTTTATAAACTCATAAATTTTATGCTTTCAAAGAAAAATTTAAAAACTAATGTATTTGAGTTTGGTTATAATCCGGCAAATAAGACTGTATATAATTTGCCATCGGTTAAATTTATGAAAAGTAAGATGTTGTTTCCACCTGATTATATTTTTGATAAATTACATCTTATACACAATGATATTTCTTTAAAAAAAGTTAATGATATTTGGTTAAAAGTAAGAGCGTCTTAAGTTTAGGATTTTTATGTTTGGGGTTTCAAATGAATTGGCTTACAAGTCTGAGTTAATTTCAATAATAGAAAAGCATCTTCATAAATGTAAAATATATTTATTTGGTTCTCGCGCGGACGGGACAAATCGTCTTGGATCAGATATTGATCTTGCGATTGATTGTGATGAAAAGATTGATAACTTTTCTTTAATAAAGATAAGGAATGATATTGAAGATTCCACAATTCCTTTTCTTGTGGATGTATTGGATATACATGGTATTTCTATTGAGTTAAAAAATAAAATTTTAAGAGACGGTATTTTATGGAAAAGTTGAAACTTAAGCATGAGATTGCTTCTAAGGCTTTAAATTCTTTAGAACAAGTTCTTATTGACTATGATAGAAGTGAAAATGAGTTCATTTTTACCAATATAGATAAGAAAACAATTAGAGAATATTTACGTGATTCATTGATACAACGATTTGAATATTGTTTTGATAGTGTATGGAAAGTTTTGAAAATATATTTAGAAGTTGATTATGGAATTCATTTTGATATTGTATCACCAAAAACTGTTTTTCGAAAAGCCTTGAATGCAGGAATTGCTACTGAGAAGCAAGTTAGACTTGCTCTTGAAATGACAGATGACAGAAATAAAACGTCACATTTATATAATGAAAGTGAAGCGAAAAAAATAAGTATGCATATAAAAAGTTACTTTGAATTGATGAAGGAACTTATGGGTATAATTTCAGATTATATTGGTTAATCAATAGCTAAAATTAGGATTTTTATGCAAAGATTTGAACGTAGTTTTAACAAATGTTTTTCAAAATATATTTCTAAAAAAAGTATCTTTGAAAACTTCGTAGAAAGTTCTTCAGGAAAAGTAAAAGGTCAAGCTAAAGAGCTTCTAGATTTATTACAAAATTTGGGGACTGAAATTAAAAGAGGTTTTGAAGAGAAATCAAATATTCCGGATTCTAAATTAAAAAAAATGATTAAAGAATTCAAAAATAAATACAAAGAACTTAATGAACTTAGAAAGCCTGTTTGGCGCCAATGGTTTGAAGCTTTGATTGTCGTTTTACCTTTAGTTTTTATTCTTAGAAATTTTGTTTTTGGTCTCTATCATGTTCCAACCGGATCAGCGGAACAAAATATCTTAGTTGGTGATCGGTTATGGGGTAACAAATTTATTTACTTTTTAGAAGATGTTGAAAGGGGAGAATTTGTTATTTTTGATAATCCTGAATTTCATTATGAAAAAACAAATCCTATAAAAAAGTTTTGGCAAAAATATATTGGTTTTGGAATTCCTATGCTTGGTTTGCCAAATGGGCCGGATAATTGGGTTAAGCGTGTTGTCGCTGTTCCCGGGGATACAATTGAAGGTCGAATTGAGGATGGAAAAACGGTAATTTATAGAAATGGAAAAAAATTAGATGAACCATATGTTAATCCTTATCCGTTAATTAGAGTTATAAAAACTACAGGCTTTTTAAATACAAACGCGAATCTTGGTTTGTTTGATTTTTTAAGACAGGATAAAAAACTTGTAAATTATACGTATGTTCCTGACGTCGCGTTAGATAAACAGCCTTTCTATTACATGACAAAAAATGAAATTTATCGTGATCCGGTAACTTGGCAACCTATTTTAAGTAAATCTCATTCTCCAACTTATAACGAATTTGGTCAAAATGTTGATTTGTTTGGTCCTATAAAAATTCCTGAAGGTAAATATTGGGTTATGGGAGACAGTCGAAAAAATAGTAGGGATAGTAGATTTTGGGGCTTTTTAGATGAATCATTAATTCACGGGAGAGCATCATTTATAATTTATTCCATTGATAGTGAAGAGTCTTTTTGGCTTCTGGAACTTTTAAAGCATCCAATTGATTTTTGGACAAAATATTTTAGATGGAATAGAACTTTAAATGGTTTGAGTAAAAAACATTGGGTTATTGATTAGATTTTGAAAGAAAAAAAATGAATAGAAATAAATTTTATGTTACAACTCCAATTTATTATGTAAATTCAAAACCTCATTTGGGAACATTATATTCGACTCTTTTAGCTGATGTTTCATCTCGTTGGAATAAATTGAAAGGAAAAAAAACTTTCTTTTTAACCGGTACCGATGAACATGGACAAAAAATTGAAGCCAAAGCTGAACAAGAGGGTAAAGAGCCAAAAGAGTTTGTTGATTTAATGATTGAACCTTTTAAAACTGTTTGGAATGAATTTGAGCTTGATTATGATAAATTTATCCGAACAACTGATCCGGAACATAAGAAAGCAGTTGTAAAATTAATTAAAATTTTACAGGACAAAGGTGATATTTATTCGGCTCCGTATGTTGGTTATTACTGTACTCCTTGTGAGACTTTTGTGAATGTTGGTTCTGAAGCGGAAAAAAATGAAAAAGGAAAATATATTTGTCCAACATGCAAAAGAGAAATTCATGAAATATCTGAAGAAAGTTATTTTTTTAGATTATCCGCTTATCAAGATAAATTATTAAAGTTCTATAAAGATAATCCTGATTTTATTGTTCCCAAAAATCGTCTTAATGAAGTTGTTTCTTTTGTGAAAGATGGTTTAAGAGATTTATGCATATCACGCAAATCAGTAAAATGGGGAATACCTTTTCCCGGTGATCCGGAACATACGGTTTATGTTTGGGGAGATGCTTTAACCAATTATATAAGCGCGATTGGTTTTGGTTCTGACGATAAAAAAGATCAAGAAAATTTTAAATTTTGGTGGCCTGCAGACTTGCATATAATGGCAAAAGATATTCTAAGATTTCATGCCGTTTATTGGCCTGCAATGTTAATGGCTGTTGGTTTGCAACTGCCTAAAAAACTTTTGGTTCATGGTTACATTCTAATGGGTGAAGATAAGATGTCTAAATCTTTAGGCAATGTAATGGATCCAAATGTTTTAGCTGATTGGTATGGAGTTGAGCCTGTTCGTTATTATTTAATTAGGCAAATGGCTATAAATCAGGATGGTAAATTTGATCTTAAAGATTTGGAAAGTCGTATTTCTTCAGATTTAGCAAATAATTTGGGTAATCTTTTACAAAGAACAATTAGCCTTGCTTTAAAAAGTGATTTAATAACGGTTGAAACTTGTAATTCTTGGGAACCGGAAACTACAGCTTTGCGAGAAAAATGTGAAGAAGCGTTTAGAAGTTTTTGGGATGAAATGAATCATTATAATTATCACATTGCTATTGCCGGTTTGTGGAATTTTATTTCTGATATAAATGCGTTTTTTCACTTTATGCAACCATGGGTTTTGGCTAAAAAGAATAAGGAAATGTTTACTGAGGTAATTTCCGCGACTTGTCATTCTCTTTATTCCGTTGCTGTTATGCTTTGGCCAATCATGCCAAGAAAAATGGAAAAAATGTTGCAACACTTAGGTTATTCTTTTGATTTAAATAATAATTATGAAGAAGAGTTACGCAAAAATGAATGGGATAAAGTTTTTGTTTTAAACGAAGTTGGAGAGCCTTTATTTGTAAGACCGGAATCTCATCTCGAACCGAGCGAAGAAGGCGAAGATTTAAAAGTTGTTGAAGAATTTATAACAATTGATGATTTTGCAAAAGTTAAACTTCATGTTGGTAAAATTATTGAATGTGAACCATTAAAAGGTTCTGAAAAACTTTATAAATTACAAATTGATTTTGGCAAAATTGGTAAACGTCAAATTCTTGCCGGTGTCGCAAAGTTTTTTAAACCGGAAGAATTAATTGGAAAACTTGGAACGTTTGTTGTTAATTTAAAACCAAGAAAAATTTTGGGAGAAGAGTCTCAGGGTATGATGCTTTTTGCAAAAGATGAAAAAGGGAATATGAGATTTACAACGGTTTCAGATGATATTGAAGTTGGAACAAGATTAAGTTGATGAGAATTCGATAAGTTTGAGCCCGGGTATTTTATACCCGGGCTTTTTGTGTTATGTGTAAATTGATTAAAACGGCAAATAATATGGTGTCATTAACAAATCGCATTCTTCATCATAATAATAATCATAATTTTTAAATTCCAATGTTCTTTCAGAGTTATAATTCTTTTCAAGTGTTTCAATGTTTTCAAGACAATTAAGAAATGTTTCATGATCTTCATCTAAAAACAATTCACAGGCCATTTTATAAAATTCTTTTTGTTTTAAATGGTTTATGACGTGAGGGTTAGATGTGATTATTGCTGTTGTTGGTTCTGTTTTAATACTGCTTAAAATTGTTTCAAATTCTTCTCGAGTTATTGTCAAATCATCTTTGCCATACCATAACAAAATAGGGGTATTCCTTATTTCAGGTAAATAATCTAACATTTCAGTATTTGTGGGGATTCCTCCGGCAAGATAATTTCTAAGTTTATACATGAGAGGTTTAAACCATGATTGTTTTACAACCCATTTGTCAGACCAACCACCGGTTTGTGGTTTAAATAATAATTTAGGATCAACCATCAATTTATCTGTAAAATTTTCTATAGATAACCAACAACCATCAAGAATTAATTTATCGAAAAGTTTTTTATTTTGATTTTCTTTGATTGATTGTGCTTTAACAAAAATCAATGTGGAGTAACAAATACCTAATCCGTTTATTTTTGTATATTCTTTTGTATTTTTAAAATGATCAACAACTGCAAAGACATCTTTTTCTTCTACCGCGCCAAGTTTTACTTTTCTGTTATCGACTTTAAATCGTGGCATTTCCCAGGTCCAAGGTTTTAGCCAACTTTTTTCTTTGTACCCATGTCCGCGATAGTCAAAAATTACAATGTCATATTTTTCAAACATTGCGACAAAAGGTGTCATTATTTCCCTTGCATTTGTAAAACCTGCGCCAACAATTAAAAGTTTATCGCTACCTCTATCAAAATATGCGCATTCAAGTTCTTCATCATCTTCTGTTGTAACAGTTTCAATTTGTCCACCATTAATCAAATGTAAATAGCGTCCTTTTTGAGGATTTCTTACAATTTCAGTCTTGAAAAAATCAGCGCAATCTGTATTGAGATAATTATTTTTTTCATTAGCAACGTTTGAAATGGAATTGCTGAGTTCAATGTTTTCTGTTAGTGAGTTGGATATAATTTCGGTTTCGTAATTATAACTAGGACTATTTAAATTATTTGGCTTTAGTGGTGTATAAAGAAGGAATAAATTAATTATCAAAATAAAATTTTTACGGTTTAATAGCATGAAATTTTCCTATTATTTTATTGATTTAGACAACAACGAGTAATCAATTTAAAATAATAAAAAGTTAGTAAAATGCAAATAAATAATTATGTTTTAATCCAGGGAGTTTGGTTTAATGGATTTTGAAAAGATAAGAAAAGATTTTTCTATTTTAAGTAAAGTTATAGATTCTAAACAATTAATTTATTTAGATAATGCTGCTACAACTCAAAAACCAAATTTTGTTATTGATTCTATTTCCGGTTTTTACAAAAATCACAATGCGAATATTCTGCGTGGAGTTTATCCTCTAGCTGAGCAGGCGACAGAAATGTACGAAAACGCTCGTCAAAAAATCGCGAAGTTTATAAATGCTTCAGATGCATGTGAAATTATTTTTACAAGTGGGACAACCGAGGGAATTAACTTTATTGCTGATTCTTGGGTACAAAATAATTTAAAACCTGGTGATGAAATTTTACTAACTGAGGCAGAACATCACGCGAATTTTTTACCTTGGGTTTTATTAGCAGAAAAAACCGGCGTTAAATTAAAGTTTATAAAAATTAATCCTAAAACTTTTAAATTAGACTTTTCAGATGATTTAATAACGGAAAAAACGAAACTTGTCGCGCTGACTCATTCATCCAATGTTTTAGGAAATATTTGGCAAAAAGATCAACTTGAAAAAGTAATTAAAAAAGCTCATGAAGTTGGCGCGAAAGTTTTGCTTGACGCTGCTCAAACTGTTCCTCATCAAAAAATTGATATTCAAAAATTAAATCCGGACTTTTTAGTTTTTTCAGGTCATAAAATGTTGGGATCAACAGGTATTGGCATTTTATATATAAAAAAAGAAATTCAAGATGAAGTTGCTCCATATCGAGTTGGGGGCTCAATGGTACATTCTTCTGTTTCAAAGAGTCCAACATGGGTTGAATCTCCTGCGAAATTTGAAGCGGGTACACCTCCAATTGCGCAGGCTATAGGACTTGGAGCAGCCGTTGATTATATAAATGAAAACATAAATTTTGATGGATTAAAAAAACATGAAGCAAATCTTTGTTCTAAATTGATAGATGGTTTACAACAAATCGATGGCGTAACAATTTTTGGTAACATTGAAGAATTAAAACAAACAGGACATCTAGTAAGTTTTTTTGTTGAAGATATTCACGTTCATGATATTGCAAGTTTACTGGGTTCTAAAAATATTTGTGTCAGAGCGGGGCAACATTGCGCTCAACCGTTGTCTACCGTTTTAAATGTTCAAGCAACTTTAAGAGTAAGTTTTTATTTATATAATACTGACAAAGAAGTTGAAATATTTTTAAAAGAGCTTCAAGAAGCAATAATTTTTTTAAAAGGGTAGGTGTAAGTTTTTAGTTTTCCCATAATGAATTAATTGGCAACGTGTAAAGATTTTCGCCAAATGGTAAGGATTGTGAACCGGTGTAAAGTACAATTCCTTTTAAAAATTTATCTTTTGTTTTTTCTTGCAAAAATTTTAATCCTTTAAAATCGTCTTTTATTATTTTTTCACTATTTTTTATTTCTATTCCTACTATTTGACCGGAACGGTTTTCCAAAACAATATCAACTTCTTCGCCACTGGTTGCTCTAAAATGATAAATTTCGGGGATTGTTTTGCTCCATGTTGCTTGCTTTTTTAATTCACTGACTATAAAATTTTCTAGGGTTTTACCCATTTGGACACTGTCTTTTAATTCTCTTTCTAAATTAAAGTCTAGTAAATATGATAGAAGTCCTGTATCGATCAAATATAATTTTGGAGCCTTAGTAACGCGAAGACCAATATTTGTATACCACGGATTTTGTCGATAAATAATAAAAATTGTTTCTAATAAAGCTAAGTATCTGTGCGTTGTTTTTGTGACAAGTTTGCAGTCTCTTGATATTTCGGCAACATTTAACAGGTTAGAGATTCTTGAAGCTAAAAGCCTTAAAAGATTTGGCATTTCAGATATTTTTTCAATTTCCGCCAAATCTTTTATATCTTTTTTTAGGATTAAGTTTAAATAATTTCTCATCCATGCTTCTCTATCTTCATCATCTAGGCCTTGTACCGTCGGATATCCACCTATTAATATTTTTTCGTATAGGTCTTTTTTAGATAATATTTGTTTAGGTTCTTTTATTGATTCATTGTTATTGAATATTGAGTCAACAAATTTTTCTTTTTTTCCTAAAAGTTCTCCTTGAGATAGAGGCATTAAGTCAATTATTTCCATTCTTCCAGCGAGAGAATCTCCCAATCTTGGTATAAGTAATGGATTTGCTGAACCGGTAAGAAGATATCTTCCCGGTATGCGATTTTTATCAACATCGCTTTTTATCGCAAGAAAAATTTCCGGAATTCTTTGTACTTCATCTAAAATTACAGGTTTGGGAATATCTGAAATAAAACTGGTTAGATTGTTTTTAGCTGATAAATATGTAATTTCATCATCAAATGTGAAATAGTTATAACCTTTTTCTTTTAAGAATTCTCTGGCAAGAGTTGTTTTTCCAACCTGCCTTGCGCCGTTAATTAAAACTACAGGACTTCTAGAAAGAGCTTTTTTTAGAGTGTCTTTTATATTTCTTTTAAACAT
Source organism: bacterium (assembly GCA_030605785.1). Taxonomy (GTDB): domain Bacteria; phylum Babelota; class Babeliae; order Babelales; family JAUWHS01; genus JAUWHS01. Next base: position 7,196 of record JAUWHS010000086.1, on the reverse strand, counting down.
TTTTATAATCTCCTTGTAAAATATGACAGCAACTGTCCGAAATTATGACAGCAGCTGTCACAATTTACAAAGAAGCATTAAAATAAGGTCTTTTTTTGATTTTTTGGCTTCTTGCAGTAATCTATTATTGGTTTTTCATCAGGTTTTAAGTTTTTGCGGTTTTTTCTAGAATAAGGTCGAAATATGAATGAGAAAATATACCAAGAAGAATTAATGGATCACTATAAATTCCCTAGAAATAAACAAAAAATAAAAGATCCGGATTTTTCCGCGCAGGATGGTAATCCGTCTTGCGGTGACAAGGTTTATATCGAAGGGAAAATCAAGGATAATAAAATTACCGAAATTGGTTTTGACGGTTCAGGCTGTGTTATAAGTCAGGCCGCGACATCGATGTTATCTGAAAAAGTTTTAGGTAAATCGATTGATGAAGTTTTAAATTTAACAAAAGATGATATTGTAAAAATGCTTGGTATTGAATTAGGACCAAATCGATTAAAATGCGCATTGCTTTCATTGCAAGTTTTAAAAAAGGGATTATCAGGTTTAAAAAATGAAGGAAGAAGAAAGGAATGAGAAAACATTTAATTTTAGTTTTAGTGTTAAATTTAGTTAGTAGTATTTTTTGTGAAGATTTTATTAAAAATGAAACAGAGGTTTTAGATATGATTGATATTAAAATAGCTCCAAATAAATTTTGGGATAATGATGTTGAAGGTTATGTATTTTTATTACCACAAAAATTTGAAGATTGTCCTGAAATCAAAAAAATCGAATCTGATTTTTATCCAAATTTAAAAGATATTTTAAAAAAACATAAATTTACAGGCAAAAAAACAGATTCATTCGTTTTAACCGCAACTAAAGATGATAAATTAATTCAACTCATTTTTGTTGGTTTAGGTAAATTAGACAAATCTTGGAATGAAGAACTTGAAAATTTAAGACGCGCTATTGGCAGAGTGGTTAAATCAATAAAAAAATTGGAAATAGAAACTTCTGTTTTAGATATTCCTTATCAACAACGATTAAAGGTTGGAATTGCAGAAGTTGTAAAACAAATTACAATTGCCGGTTTTATGGCTGATTATGAATTTACAAAATTTAAAACAGCCAAAAATGATAAATCCTGGAATGGCAAATTACTTTTTTCTGTTTATGAAAAAGACAAAAAAAATTGTGAACAAAGTTTGAAAATTGGAACAATTATTGGTCGGGCTACAAACTTTACACGTTCGTTAGCTGATATGCCACCAAATATAATGACACCGGAAGTTTTAAGTCAGGAAGCTAAAGTGATGGCAGATGAGTTAAAACTCAAATGCAAAATTTTTGGAAGAGACGAAGCGGAAAAATTAGGTATGGGTGGTTTTTTAGCTGTTGATGAAGGATCGGATAAAGAAGGTAAATTTGTTGTTCTTGAATATTTATGTTCTGAAAAAAATGCGCCAACAATTGCTTTGGTTGGAAAGGGTGTAACATTTGATTCCGGTGGAGTTAGTTTAAAGCCTGCGCAATATATGACCGGAATGAAATTTGATATGTCCGGCGCTGCCGGAGTGATGGGCGCGATAAAAGCAATTGCTCAACTCAAACCAAATGTGAATGTTGTTGCTGTTACTCCGTTAGTTGAAAATATGCCTAGTGGAAAATCTTCAAGGCAAGATGATATTATTACTTTTATGAACGGTAAAACAGCTGAAATACAAAATACAGACGCTGAAGGGCGATTGATTTTAGCGGATGCCTTATGTTATGCGGAAAAAAATTATAAACCGGAAGTTATTATTGATGTCGCGACTTTAACCGGCGCGTGTCTTTATGCGTTGGGTCATTTTTTTACAGCTTTGATGACCAAAGATGATGAGCTTGGTTTAAAACTTACTGAATCCGGAATGTTAACCGGAGACAGAGTTTGGCCGTTACCTTTAGATGACGATTTTAAAAAAGCGATAGAATCTGATGTCGCGGATATCGCAAACACGGGAAAACCGAATTATAAAGCCGGAACAATTACTGCCGGTTGGTTTTTAAGTAATTTTGTTGATAAAGCAAAATGGGCGCACATTGATATTGCGGGAACTTCTGACGGTGTTCCCGGAATTGATTATATAAGTAGTAAAGGTTCCGCCGGAGCGGCAGTTAGGTTGCTTGTTGATTTTGTTTTAAATTATTCAAAATAAGGAAAATAAATATCCCCTCGTTTTAGAGGGGATATTTATTTAGGATAAAAGTGCTTGATCGAGCAAAACTAGCAACGCAAATAAATCAATTTGCGAACAAAATTTTTCCGGATACTTTTCTCTCATCAGATGTTGCCCAAAAAAAATGGGAACAAATTTCTAATGATCAGTATTTTTTACAAAAAGTAGATGCGGCGCAAAGTTCTTTTTTAGTTCCCGGTTGGCAGGGTAATTTATCTGATACATTTGAAGTTAAAAATGATTTAAAAGATTATTCAGTTTTAGCTGTTGATGGATCACAAGTTTATCCCGACCGTAACTTTTCCGGAGCATCCTGTTTTTTGATAAATAGTGGAGGCTGCTTTTTAAAATATGGAGAAAAAAGCGTTGCTAGATTTTTTACGAAACCAAGAGTTTTTCTTCCGGATGATCTTAAAGATGAACGATTTGCTTTTTCAAGGGATTTGATTGATTTAAAACGTGAAGAAATAGAATTTAAAGATTTGTTTGAAAAGTTTTTGTTTTATAAAAAAGAATACAATTTAAAAAACGATGAATCAGTTTGTTTGGTTGATGGAACAATTATTTTTTGGCCGCTTGAGGGCAAACCACCTGCAGTTAAAAAATATTTTTTAGATCGATATTTATATTATTTGAATCAATTTTATAAAAACAATGTTTCAATTGCCGGTTTTATTAGTTTTCCGAAAAGCAAGGAGCTTGTAAATTTAATTAAAATTGGTTTGTGCCGATTTGATCTTGTTGATTGTATAAAATGTCACAAAGAGTTTGATGATTTTCCATGCAAAGTTGTTGATAATTTAATTGACACAAAAATTGTCAAAATGTTATTGAATAATTATGAAAAAAATAAATTTTACAGAACAACCCTTTTTTATAGTAATTCTAAAATTATTCAAAGTTATACGGATCATTTAAAACCATGTTTTTTTTATTTGGACGTCGGCGCTGAAATTGTACGCATCGAAATCCCTGTTTACGTGGCTTTTGATCAAAAGAAATTGGATTTTATTTGTAAGGTCGCGGTTGATCAAAGTTTGAAGGGAAATGGTTATCCGGTAAGTTTAGCTGAATCTCATGAACAAGCTGTTATAAAAAACGCCGATCGTGAATTTTTTTATCATTTAATTTATAAATTGGGCATTGAGCAAAACCGACGTTTTTTTATGTCTCAAAAAAGTATTAAAAAAAGAGGCATCGGAATTTAATGTCATTCAAAGTCTTTTATCTAAAATGCTATAAATGTCTTTTCGGTGTCCAATTGCTACAATATATACAATAATTTTTTTGTGTTTAATGCTGTAAATAATTCGATAGTTACCAGTTCTTAAACGATATAAAGCAAACCTTGATTTAAGTTTTTTAATATTTAGAGTATTCAAATTTGGTGAATTGAGATCTTTTATTTTTTTGAATATTTTGCGAATTGTTTGTTGCTCAAGTTTTTTAAGATCTTTTTTTATATCATCAGAAAAAACTATTTTATACCCTATGCATAGAGGATGTACCATCTTTATTTTTTCTTTTTTAATAAAGATTTTTCTAGTTCAGCAAGTGTATGAGTTTTAGTTTTTTTAGTTATAATTTTTTCAGCACGCTTTATGTCTATTTTGTCTTCAACCTCTTCTAATAAAGCCTTATACTCCTTTATGCCTAGCTGGACAGCGATTGGTTTGCCAGATTCATTGACAAGAAAATTTGGTTGAAACTTTTGTTTTTTCACATCATTCCTTTTATTTATATTTGTTATCTCTTGCAAGAAAATTTAGAGTAAGATTTTACAACAAAGTTAAAAATATCATTTTAAAAAATTGTTTGTATAGATATTCAGGTTTATGTCTCAAAAAAGTATCAAAAAAAGAGGCATTGGAATTTAATCCAATGCCTTTGAAACTAAAACAATTTTTTAAACGTTGAATCGAACATGAATTATATCACCATCCTGCATAGCATAATCTTTTCCTTCAATTCTTAATTTACCCGCTTCTTTAACCGCATGTTCTGTTTTTAATTTAATTAAATCATCGTAGTTATAAACTTCGGAACAAATAAAACCACGTTGAATATCAGTATGAATTTCACCTGCGGCTTCATGAATTGTAAGACCCTTTTTAATACTCCATGCATGAGATTCTTTTGGTCCGCAAGTAAAAAATGTGATGAGATTTAAGTTGTTGTGAGCTTTTTTTATGATATTATCAAGTCCGCTTTCTTTAATATCTAATGATTCCAGCATTTCATTTTTTTCTTCATCATTAAGTTGAGCAAGTTCATATTCGATTTTTGCTGAAACGGGAATAACTTTTTCTGTTCCAAATTTTTCTATCAGCGCTTTATAATGTTGATTGTTTTCATAATTTTTGCCGGAAAAATCATCTTCAGATAAATTTGCGATAATTAAAAAATCTTTACTTGATAATAATGGAACAGTTTTTATTTCTAATTCTTTTTTTTCTTTAATTAATTTTTGTAACTTTTGAAGTTCTCCTTTGTTTAACATCTCTTTTGCTTTAACTAGCAATGCTTGTTCATTTTCAAGAGCTTTTATTTCGTTTGTTGTTAGTTGTTTGTTTTTAGCTTTTAGTAAAGTTGTTTTTACTTTTTCTTCTCGCTTTTCAACCGATTCTAAATCTTTAAGCATTAGTTCGGCAACGATTGTTTCAAAATCGTCTACCGGATTAATTTCATTGTGAACGTGTGTTACGTTTGGATCTTCAAAGCAACGCAAAACATGTAAAATTAAATCAACTTCCATAATGTTAGATAAAAATTGATTACCTAACCCTTCCCCCTCAGAGGCTCCTTTTACAAGTCCCGCAATGTCGACAAATTGAACAGTTGTAGGAATTGTTTTTTTAGAATCAAAGATTTTGGTTAATTCAACAAGTCTTTTATCCGGAACACTTGTAATCGCGACATGTGGGTCAACGGTACAAAAAGGGTAGTTTTCTGCCGGAATTGATGATTTTGTTATTGCATTAAAAAGAGTAGATTTGCCTACGTTTGGCAATCCAACAAGACCTGTATTAATAGCCATGAAAACCTTTCATATGTTCTTTATATATATAAATTAAAGCTTAATTTTAACCTGTTTTATGCTTTATGCCAATGTTTTGAATCCTTTTTTTATTGGATTATACTACTAAATATGAATTTTAAAGTTAAAACTAAATGATTTAGGACAAGCTTAATGATTAAATTTTTCCTCAAAACCTACGGTTGCCAGGCAAATGAAGCAGACTCAGCTGCCATTTCTATCTATTTAACAGGGTTGAACTGTAAAGAAGTTTATTCTGAAACGGAAGCCGATTTAATTATTGTTAATACCTGCGCTATTCGTGAAAAAGCGGAAGAGAAGTTTTTTTCTTATTTGGGTATGCTTAATAAAAAAATTAAAGTAAATAAACCTTATTTAAAAACAATTGTTATTGGTTGTATCGCGACTTACAAAAAGGACGAAATTTATAAAAGATTTGATAATGTAAATTTTGTATTTGGAGCCAAAGAAGATTTAAATAATTTAAAGGTTGTTTTGTCAGATTTTATTGTTGAACTTGAATCGATAAAAAATATTTATCATTCAGAAAACAGTAAACGCGATACAGGATTTCTTAATTTAGGTGGTTTTAAAACGGCGCCAAAAGAACTAAAAAGATCTTTGATAAATATAATGACCGGTTGCAATAACTATTGCAGTTATTGTATTGTTCCTTTTACGAAGGGTAGGGAGAAAAGTTTTTCCGCTTTTCAAATTTTACAAAAAATTGAGCAAGATATTAAAGCGGGCGCAAAAGAAGTAACTTTACTTGGTCAAAATGTAAATTCATATAAAGATCCGGAATCAGGAACAGGCTTTTTTGAGTTGCTTGAAAGTGTAGCAAAAATAGAAGGTGAGTTTTGGGTAAGGTTTTTAAGTCCGCATCCAAAGGATATGACGAAAGAAGTTTTGCAAGTAATGGCAAGGTATCCGGAAAAACTTTGCGCTTATGTTCATCATCCGTTGCAGTCAGGTTCTAATAAAATTTTGCAAGCAATGAATAGAACGTATACGGTAGAGCAATTTTTAGAACAAATTGATTGGATGAAAACTATTTTGCCTGAAATAACAATTACGACAGATATAATTGTTGCTTTTCCTGGAGAGACCAATCAGAATTTTGAACAAACAATGCGAGTTATTGAAGCTGTTCGATTTGATGGAATTTTTCCTTTTATTTATTCCGCGCGAAAATATACAAAGGCTTTGTCTTTGAAAGATAATTGTTCAAAAGATGAAAAAATAAAAAGAATAAATGAGTTAATAAAAAAACAGCAAGATATAACTTTTGAGCAAAATTCTTTGAAGATGGGTAAGGTTTTGAGGGTTTTAGTTGAAAAACGTATGGCAAATGGTAGACTTCTTGCAAGAACTCAAGGAAATATCAGAGTGTTTTTGGATGGTGACGATAGTTTGATTGGATCTTTTGTTCATGTTAAAGTTGAAAAAACCAGACGTTCAGATTTACTTGGAGTTTTAGTTTAAGTTTTGGCGGCATAGCCAAGTGGTAAGGCTGCGGTCTGCAAAACCGCTATGCCCCGGTTCGATTCCGGGTGCCGCCTCCAGGCTTCGCTTCTTCGGAGTTTCGCCTGGCGCCCTTTGGGCTATGGCGGATAAGACGCCTGGCCTGTCCGGCGAAGCTTTAGCGAAGACGGAGCAGGCCATTTTTTTAAATGACTTTGATAATAAATAGGGCTTGCTAGTAAAAGAGCGAAGACGGACTTTTTTTATAAAAGTCTTTGTTTGTTTTGCAAGCTATGTGGGAATTATGATTTGAAAAAAAATTGTGTTAAATAATTTGAAAAAAATCATTTTGTGCTTTAGTATGGGTACATAACTTTTTGAATCTTTGAATCTTCTGCCGGGGTGGCGGAATTGGTAGACGCAAGGGACTTAAAATCCCTCGGGTATTTTACCTGTGCCGGTTCGAGTCCGGCCCTCGGCACCAGTCTTCG
>JAUWHS010000041.1 GCA_030605785.1 bacterium | reverse complement strand
ATAAAATACAATTAAAGCTACCGATACAAATAGTGAACTTTTTTTCCAATCTTTATATATAAATCCAAATAACGAATAAATAAGCAAAGTTAAAACAAACAATAAAGACAATAAAATAAAAACCTCACCAAGATAAACAAGTCCAAAACTGGACGTCGCGACTCTAATTGCCGGATAAATAGCAATTAAATACAGTTGAATAAAACAAAGCCAAAAATTTTTATTTAAAAAACTCACCATCTCTCCTTAACTTTTCTACTTTTATAAACTTCCCTGAAATATCGGGTCCAACAAAAGTTTCATCTTTTAGTAATTCAAAATTCATACCAAAATAATTATTAAAAATAAATCTAAAATTGTTTATTGGGGATCCAGCCTTCGCATAAAGCTTCGGCGGACAAGCTGAGCAAACTGCTTTGATAGAATCTTGCAAAATTTCACCACAATGCGTTGTTCGAGACGGATCCCCACATTGTTCCGGATAGTAAACCGCACTTAAAATGCCAAAACTCTTAATTAATTTGTTTTTATCAGCATCATTTATTTTTGAATAATCAGAAAACATAATTCCCGCGTTTAATCCATGATCGGCCTGCAAGATTATAATTGGTGGTTTTTTGGATTGTTGCAGAATTTTATCAATTAAAATATCAATTTTTTTGTTGATAAATTTTAATTGACCTAAATACAACTTGTTATCATCAAGCCAATCAGATGGATTTGTATTACCACCATCTACATCAAAAACAAATGGCGCATGAGGCATTAATATATGCGCAAAAATAAATTTAGGCGCAAAATCTTTTATGTGATTCTCAATTGTTTTTAATTGGTCAAAAAAAACATTTCTAGAATTATATCCGATATATAAATAAACAAAAGGTGAAATTATAGACATTCGTTCCAATAAATTAGCAAAAAAACGTTTCGGCCAAACCGAATAATAATCAATATCCGCAAAATTATTTTTAGGAATATCTCCCCAAACAGATGGAATGTTAATTATTTTATAACCCTGAGATTTTAAAATTTTTGATACAAGATTATTTCTGTTTTTATAAAAACCTAGTCCAAAAAATTGCTGTAAGTCTCCAGATTCAACATTTTCGTGATAATGCATATTTAATGTCGCGGACAAAGATGAAACAGTTTCCGGGTAATTACTGTAAGCGTTATTTAAAACTTGAAAACCTCTTTTTTCTAAACTATGCAAAAATTCTTTGTTATCAAAATCAAAATGTTGTTTTAAAGCTTCCTGAGATAAATAAGTATCTAAAACAATGTAATAAATATCTGGTTTATTTTTAGCATTAAAAGTTGTTTTAAAACTTAAATCACACTTTTGTATCAATTTATTAATGATAATCGTTTCTTTCGCAATATTAAAAACACAAAAAATATTTAAAATTAAATAAGGATAAAAAAAGAATGTTGATAAAAAATATGCTTTTTCTTTTGATTTAAACAATCGAAGAAATAAAACAAATAAAAATATTAATGTAACCGGAATTAAATAACGAAGACGAAAGATTTGAACTCCAAATAAACTAAAATTATAAAGAGTTCTTGAAATTGGAGTAACATTCCAAAAAAACAATAAAAAGATTGAAGTAAAAAAAGAAGCCTTATAAAAACTTTTGTAAATAAATTTAAAAAGAAAAATTAATAAAAAGGAAAGAAATAAAACGAATAAATAAGTTACAAAAAATTCAAAAAAAGAAACTTCGCCGATCGCGGATAAATAGGTAAATAAAACGGCATAAGAGGAAATTAATAATGGTTGTAAAAATTGTAATAACTTGTTCACATCTCTATCAAAACTGCTTTTCAAAAACTTTAAATAATTTTGAATTATCAACCAAACTATTTTTTGCTCTCTGATTTGTAATTAAAGATTCTTTTAAATTAAATAGTTCTTCTTTTTTTATTCCATAATCTTTCAGGTAAAAGGAAACACCTAACATATTTAAAAACTCACGCAGCTTTTTACTTGACGGTTCACCAAAAATACTTGTTAACGCATTATCAATTCTAATATCTTGTCCAACAACAGAATCAATTATGTCAGGAAGTGTAAAACTACATGCAATTCCATGAGGCGTTCCTTTGTGCCCTGTAATAAAATATGAAATCGCGTGCGCTATCGCGGTTTGAGTATTTGAAAAAGCCATGCCTGCATGAAAAGAGGCTAGAAGAAGTTTTTCTCTGTATTCAATATTAAATAAATCTTTCACAGCTAATGGTAAAAACTTTAAAACAGCTTTTGAAGCGCGAATTCCATGCGCGGTTGTAACATCATTCGCGTTTTTATTCCAAATAGATTCTAATGCGTGAGACAACGCGTCAAGAGCTGTTTGAATTGTTAAACCAACAGGCATAGAAAGAGTGAGATTTGGATCTAAAATCGCGGCCTCACACCACAAATCTTTTAGGTGTAAAGAATATTTTTTTATATTTCGCGTATCCCAAACGGTTGCCCAGGGAGTAACTTCACTTCCTGTTCCGGCAGTTGTTGGAATAGCGATAACCGGAATAATATTGTAACCGGATTTCGCGATGTTTCCCTTTGTTAAATTTTCAACAAAATCAAAATCTTTATTTAAATCATAAACCGATAAAACTTTTGCGGTATCAATAACCGACCCACCACCAAGAGCGACAATTACCTCAAAATCATATTTCCAAGCTTTTTCATATTGTTGTTTTAAATTAAAAAAATTTGGCTGTGTATTAATATCGTCTAAAATAAAAACAATGTTATTTGTGTAATTTTTTATTTCATCAACAAAACCAAGTTCATTAAAAATAGAATCCGTAACTAATAAAGTACGTCTATCACCAATAAGCTTATTTATAAAAGGTAATTTATTTTGGCCAAATGTTATATTAACCGGATTGTAATATGAAAAATCCACAATTTAACTCCTAACTAAAAAGTTCCTTTGCTTTTTGATAATCATAAATAAAATCTATTTCTACCCATGGATGTTTTTCTGTTGAACTGCAGTAAATTTTATAACCATCTTTTGCCATCTGAGTAAACGCATGTGTATCATAAAAATTCAGACCCTGCTCAAACATTATTTTTTCAAAATAATTAAATAAAATTTTTGTTCTTCTAATAAAAGACAGGCCAATCCATTCGCCATGCGCTTTTTTTAAATCAATTTCTTTTTTTGATTCAATTAAATATTTTTGATCGGTAATTCTAACTTTCATCGATTCTTCATCAAAAAAATCAAAATCGGTTACAAGTTCAATATCATTCGCGTTTAAATCAAAATGTTTTTTACTGTTTTCAAAAATTTTTTCGTTATAAATAATATCACCATGCAAATAAATAAAAGGTTCATTATTTATAAAGTTTTTCGCGAACCACAATGAGCCCATGTTATTACAATGCTTATAAAATGGATTAAAGATGTAAGTTACTTGAGAACCAAGACTATTAATTATCTTTTCTTTTTCAAAACCAACAACAACCGCGATATCTTCAATACCGTAAAATTTTAAAATATTTATACTCCGTTGCAACAAACCCTTATCCCCAACATTTAACAAACCCTTTGGTAAATCGGTTGTTAAAGGATAAAGTCTACTTGAAAGTCCCGCCGCGACAATTACCGCTTTTTTAACCATTCCATCAATCTTTCTTTAACCTCATAGGGTTTAATTTTTGGCCTACCTAAATTTTCTTTTTTACCTTGCTCAATTTTAATATAAAAAAATGTTAAAGATTTATTATTTTTCCAATTTTTATATTCTTTTTCAAGTTCATCTAAATTGTGAATGTAAACAGATTTTTTATAACCGACATCGGTAGCGACACCAACAAAATCAACATTACCGGAAACGGTCATTTGCCCACCGGTTGATTCATGCGCGTTATTATCAAGAACAATATGAAGCATGTTACCCGAACCGTAATACGCGTTAGTTGGCATAGACCCCATTCTCATTAAAAGCGAGCCATCACCCTCAATTACAACAATATCTTTATTTTGTTGAGTTAACGATAAACCTAATCCGATAGAACTTGCGCAACCCATTGAGCCAACCATATAAAAATTTTGTTCATCATCTTTTGTCTCGTAAAGTTCTCTTCCCGTAAAACCGGTTGACACGATAAAAATTGTTTTGTCATCTTTGAGTTCTGTTAATTTTTCTAAAACTTGAAGACGTTTTGGCAAATCACGCTCTACAAACTTCTTAGAATCGTTTACTGAACCGGAAGTTTGTTTAAGATTTTCTCGAACGATTGCGCTTTGCTTTTTTAATTCAACCGGAGCAAATGTTCCTTTTTTTACAACAAAGAAAAAACTTTCGTTATTTTCAATTAAATCATTCGCTCTTTTTATTTGCTGAGACGCAATATCAAAATCCGGAGATAAAAATTCCCATTTAATTTTCATAACATCTAAAAGATCTGTTGTTATTTGTCCCATAAGCTCGTGTTGTGATTCATCACCAAGACCTTGTTCTCCACGCAAACTAACAAAGCCAAGAAGTGGAATTTTAAAAATATAATTTAAAGAAGTTAAAGGAGAAACAGTGTTAGCCAGCCCTGAATTTTGGCAAAGTAAAACCGATTTTTGACCACCCAAAAAAGCGCCCGCGCAAATCGCGACAGCATCACCCTCATTTGTAGCCATTAAAAATTGTGTATCATTTATCGCGTAATTAATTAAATATTTTAAAAAAGAACAAGGCACACCGCTATAAAAATTAAATCCGTATTGACTTAAAACGTCTCCAAGCTGTTTAGTATCCAACATTTTGCAACTCTCCAACCTTTTGCAAGTCTACAATACTATCAACATCAAGCCATGAACCTTTAATAAAACGAACGGTGATTTTATGTTTTTTTACAATTTCATTAAAAAGATCACTCATTCGCATTTCAGCAAAGTTATCCTTTTTTGATAATTTTGCAAGCGCGTTTCGAACAATTTGCGCGCCTGTAAAATTAACCTTCCAAATTCCAATAAATTCTCCATTAATTTTTTTTGAATCTAAATGGGCTGAAATATTTTTCAGATGAACTTCTTGGAAAAATACTTTTTTTGAATAAGAAATATCGGTTTGTATAAAATCTTTATAACTTTCGGTTCGAGCAAAATCAGCATCGGCAACCAAAACAATATCATTCGTGTCATTCAATAAATCATTTAAAACATAACTCTTGTAAACAATATCACCATAACTAATAAGCGTATCTCCTTTAATTTGATCTTTGGCCAAATATAAAGAATGTAGCTCTGTAGTTGAATGAAAAAAATCATTATTAATTTTTTTTATATTTACAAAATTTATTTTGTCTTTTTCAAAACCAACAACAACATTTATATCTTTAATTTCCGCGGCATTTAATGTTTCAATTTGAGATTCAAGAATCGGTTTGCCATTAACTGATAACAAAGCCTTTGGAATATTATCAGTTAGCCCCGCGAAATCTTCACCTTTTGACGCAGCCAAAATAATCGCGTTTACATTTTTACCTGTTGCCGGTAAATACTTTTTCTCAGCCTCTTTTAATTCTTGCGCTCCCTGAATTCTGAAAACTTCACTAACCGGAACAATATTGTCTTCAACATTAATTAATGTTTGTTCTTCATAAATTTGTTTTGAAATTTTTTGCATTGAACGAATTGAAGTTCGTAAATTATGATTTGCCCAAATCGCTAAACTTATTCCAAGTTCTCTAAATTCATCTGTCGGAGTTGAGTAATATTTAGTTGGAACAATTACAATTGGATGTCTGTTATTCCACTCTTTCATGAAATTTTCAATGTCAGAACAATTAGATTTTTTGCTGTGAACTAAGATTGCGTCAGCGCCTGCTTGGCGATATTTTTCTGCTCGGGTAAGAGCTTCGCTTAAACCCCAACCGGCAATAAAAGCTTCAACTCTCGCGACAACAACAAAGTCATCATCAAGCTGACTATCTTTTGCAGCTTTAATTTTACCGCAAAATTCATCCGCGTCCGCTAACGGTTGCGCCTCACCTGAAATAAAAGAATTTGTTTTGGGAAAAATTTTATCTTCAATACAAACACCCGCGACATTTCTTTGTTCTAATTTATTAACAAGTCGACGCATGTTATTAAAATTCCCATAACCGGTATCACCATCAAGTAAAATTGGAATTGTTGTCGCGTCACTCATAAACTCTAAAACTTCTAAAACTTGAGTCCAAGAAGCTTCATTATTATCCCTTACACCCATAGCGGCAGAAATGGAAAGCCCACTTCCCCAAATTCCACTAAAACCGGCCTGTTCAACAATTTTTGCGCTTAAACCATTATGCGCTTCCATAATAAATTCTAACTTAGAAGAATTAATCATATTTTTTAATAAAGTTGTCTTTTTCATATCACACTCTCTTTTAAAATTACATGAAAATAATTCAATTTTTTTTAGTTGGCCTAAGTTGCTACTTAAAAAAAGTTTGTGTTTGTAATATTTTATTATTGTCCTTTGACAAGTCCCGTGAGGGACGAAGGTGATTAGCCTCGGGTGAGCTACAAAGTAGCGTAACCCGTGGTAAAAGAAATATTCCCATAAAATCCGCCCCATTCTATGGGGCGGGGGAATTAATAAAATTTGTTATAAATCCCATCACCCCATAAAATGGGGTGAATTTTGGGGCATTTTTACATACCACGGGTTACGGCACTTCGTGCCTAACCCGAGGCTAATCACCTTCGTCCCTCACGGGACTTGTCAAAGAAAATTCAAAACTTATTTCAAAATATCTAAAATAGCTTGCGCACCAACACGCGATGAATTACCAAATTCATAAACTGATTGTTCCTTAATTTTTTCAATTTTTTCTTTATAAAAATCTTTTTGGCTAATTAAATTCTTTACAATCTCTCCCAAATTATTTAATTCACTTTGTTTAATCAAAATTCCAATTTGATTTCTTATTGAAAGCTCAAGTGGTTCAATTCCTAAATCCAAATAATTTTTATTTTGAATTTTTTTAGGTAAATCAATAAACAAAACAGGACGTTTTGTTCCAAATGCGTATTCAAGGGCAATACCTGACAAATCGGTAATTAAAAGATCGGCTTTTAACATAGATTCATCACCCGCGACATTCGTTTCTAAAGTAAAATTTTTATTAGACACGAACTTATCAGAATATTTTTTTAAAAGTTCCGGTTTTCTTTTAGTAATTTCCGGATGCGGACGCAAAGTAACTTTATAATCTAAATCTAATAATTTTTGTACAATCTCAACACCACAGGATTCAATTATATTTTGCTCCCCCCACGAAGGCGCAACTAAAATACTTTTACCATCTGTTTTTGGAACAACAATAATTGTTGAATTCAAATTTTTATAATTATCACTTATTCGTTCTAAACGATAATAACCACCTTGAATTAATTTTTTTGGTTTTAAGTTTAAATCTTTCTCTCTTTTTCTAATCTCTTTTTCATGGTGAGGGCCAACACATAATATTGTATCGTAATAATCAAATGCGCCTTGCCGATACATCATATGCGAACTTACAATGGCATGAAAAACATAAATATATTTAACATCATTAATAGAACGTTTTAAATGAAATTGGTTCAAATCAGTCAATGTCATTACAAAAACTTTGCAATTAACCAAAACCATAAAAATAGAAAGAAATTTTTTTATATAAAAAGAATTAATTTTCGGATTATCGTTTTTTAAAATTGGATCATTAATATCTGAAGTTATGTAACAAATTTTCTTGTCACTCTGAACATCAAGCTCTTTTAAAATACCTTCAAAGCTTGGGTAATAACCTCCGTGTTCCGCATAAAAAACTATTTCTTTTTCACTTTTTCGTAATTTAAAAAAACGTAATAGATTTTTTAATTCAAGAAACATTATTTACCTACCAAACAAAGTTCTTATTTTTCCAAGCAACCAGGCAAAAAAAGTTTTTATTTGAACCCAAAAAACTTTTACAAAATATAAAGCGCCGGCAAAAACCGCAATTAATATTTGAATAAGATAAGCTCCCGTACCGGGATCAATGTAAGAATATACTTCCTGAACTGAAAACAAACAAAATAAAAACAAAAAGATAACTTTAAAAAAATTCATACCAACTCCCTTTCATTAAAATCCTTTTCCTAAACACCTGATTAGTGTATAACTAAACAAAAAAAAATGAACCCCTCAACTCTCGCCAAGGGGTTTCTTCTAATTAAGAAAAATTGCTAAACGTTAATCTCAACTTTCGCCTGAAAATCAATTTTAAAGCATCCAAGTATTGGATTAATATACTCGGTAACAAAATCTTCTACTTGTTGAGGAGCTCTTCCTATAAAATTAGTTATATCAAGAGCTTTTTCTATTTCTTCAAGACTAAGCGGTATTTCATCATCATCCGCAATTAGTTCCAACAAATTATTTTCTTCTATTCCTTCATCTTTTATTTTCGTTAAAACTTCAACACTATGCTGTCTAATCTTTTCATGAATATCTTGTCTATTTCCACCTTTTTTAACAGCTTCCATTAAAATATTTTCTGTCGCGAGAAAAGGAAGTTCTTTTTTTAAATGATTTTCAATCACCTTAGGATAAACAACTATTCCATCAGTAACATTAATTAAAAGATTCAAAATTGAATCAACCAACAAAAATGCTTCTGAAATAGAAAAACGCCTGTTAGACGAGTCATCCAATGTTCGCTCAAACCATTGTGTTGCAGCTGTGTATTTAGGATTCTCAGCATTGGCAATCACTAATCTAGACAATCCACAAATTCTTTCACATTTCATTGGGTTTCTTTTATAAGGCATTGCTGAAGAGCCAACCTGATTTTTTCCAAAAGGCTCTTCAACCTCTTTTAAATGAGCAAGTAAGCGTATGTCTGTTGCCATCTTATGCGCGCTTACTGCAATTCCGGCAAGGATATCTAAAACTTGCACGTCCTGTTTTCTTGTATAAGTTTGACCTGAAATTGGAAAAATGTGTTTGATATCTAAATATTCTGCAAATTTATTCTCCAACGTTTTTACCTTTTCATGATCACCTTCAAGCAATTCTAAAAAAGAAGCTTGGGTTCCCGTTGCTCCTTTAAGGCCTAAAAACTGTAGTTTTTCTAATCGATAATTCAAATCATTTAAATCTAACAAAAAGTCTTGCAACCAAAGACACATTCTTTTTCCAACCGTTGTTGGTTGCGCAGTTTGGAAATGCGTAAAAGCAAGGCAAGGAAGATCTTTGTTTGTCATTGCAACATCAGAAAGTTGCCCAATTAAAATTAGTAATCTTTTCTGCAAAACATTTAAGGCTGCTTTAATCGTAATAATATCCGCATTATCTGTAATAAGACAAGATGTCGCTCCTAAGTGAATTATAGGAGCCGCAGCCGGACACTGATCGGCATAAGCATGAATATGCGCCATAACATCATGTTTAAACTTTATTTCATATTCTCCCGCAACCTTAAAGTCAATATCATTAACATGACTTTCTAATTCATTAATTTGCGCGTCAGTAATCTTCAATCCCAAATCTTTTTCGGCTTTAGCTAACGCAACCCAAACTTTCCTCCAATTTGAATGTTTATTTTGAGGAGAAAAAAGATAACTCATCTCATCGCTTGCATAACGACCGGAAAGAGGTGATTGATATCTTAAGTTGTCAACTTCTGCATAACTACTATTTAAAATAAAAACGCTTAAAACTAATATATTTAAACTTAATAATCGCGCTAAAAATTTCATGCAAACCCTTTAACTTGTTTTTATATTAATATCATTTTTCAATTTTTTTAAAGCCTTAACCCTCATGCTAAATTGTTGTTTTTCTTCCTTTGCCATTTCACCAAAAGTTTTATCTGAACCATCAGGCTGAAATATTGAATCAAATCCAAATCCATTGCTCCCTAAAGGAGAAACAATTTTCCCTTCAGTTACACCTTCATAAAAAGAAATATTATTTTTATCTTTTGCATAACCAAAAATTGTTTTCGCGATCGCTTTTTTATTCTTTTTACCAGCAATTAAATTAGCCAGTCCATCACAACCCAATTTTTCAACAAACCATTTTATCAGTGGCCCGGGTAAATCATTAAGCGCAGATATATATAAAGAGGTATCCTCTACAATAAATTCACCTTTTTTATATTTAAGCGCTTCTAAAAGCTTCGCCTCAATAACTTTTTTGGCATCAACTTCTTGAATTTCAACAAGATCTATATCCAACTGTTTTACAATAGATAAAACTTTTTTTATTTCAGAAAATTTATTTTTATTTCCAGTAATTACATACAAATCACTCTTGTTTGTTGGCGTGATCCAAAATAGGATCACACCAACAATAATTACAAAAAATAATATTGATATTATTTTAAACATTTATTAAAAAATATTTTTTCCAACAAAAATTGTTTGATCTCTTCTTGGACCAACAGAAAGAATACTGGCAGTTGTTTCACAAAGCTCTTCAATTTTTTTTACATATAGCTTAAAATTTTCAGGCAACTCTGCATATTCTTTAATCTCAGAGGTTTTCGTCTTCCAGCCATCAACTTCAATGTACACAGGCTTTACTTCGCTCAAATCCATGCAACCGGAAATATAATCATAAACTTTATCATTGTATTTATAACCAACACAAATTTTTATCTTGTCTAAATCATCTAGCAAGTCTAACTTGGTCAACACAATTGAATCAGCGCCATTTAATTTAATAGAAGTTTTAGCCAAAACTGCGTCAAACCAACCAATACGACGTTTTCTACCCGTTGTTGTTCCAAATTCACGACCTGCAACAGCATCAAAAAACTCTTCTTTTTCCGGAATCTCTGTTGGCATAGGTCCATTACCAACCCTTGTCATAAAAGATTTCATAATAGCTAAAGTATGATTAATCTTTGTAGGCCCAACTCCGGAACCGGCGCAAACACCACTAGACAAAGTACAAGAAGATGTAACAAATGGATAAGTTCCAAAAGTTGTATCTAAAAATGCTCCTTGAGCTCCTTCAAAAAGAATTTTCTTTCCTGCGGCAAGTTCACTATTTATAAAAACTTCCAAATCCTCTTTTACATATTTTTTAAATATTTCTGAATATTTTAAAGTTTCTTGATATAGTGTTTCAAAATCAATTTTTTCTTTTTTATACAAATTTTCTAATTGCTCATTTACCAATTTTACATTATTTGAAAGAATCTTTTTTAATTTTATTGGGTCAATTAAATCTGCAACTCTAATACCAATTCGATGAACTTTATCTGCATAGCAAGGTCCAATTCCTCTACCGGTTGTTCCAATCGCGCCCTCGCCCTTGCTTTTTTCAATTAACAAATCAAGTTGTTTATGATACGGCAAAATTATATGGGCATGCGGAGAAATCCATAATCTTCCATCAATATTAATCTCATTTTTTTCAAGGCCGGCAATCTCTTTTAAGAAAACTTCCGGATCAATCACAACCCCACCACCTAAAACGCATTGTGTTTTAGGACTTAGAATTCCTGAAGGAGTTAAATGTAATTTAAATTCCTTTTCCCCTATTACTATTGTATGTCCTGCATTATTTCCACCTGCAGCCCGAACAACATAATCAGCGTCACTCGATAAAAAATCAACAAACTTACCCTTACCTTCATCCCCAAATTGACCTCCAACAACAATTAAACTATTGTAATTGTCAGTTATTGAAAATAAATTTAGTGAAAAAAAGGAAAGACCCAAAAACAGAATACTCAATTTCTTCATAAAAGCTCCCTGTAAAATAAGAAAAAGAAAATAATAAAAACTAGGCAATCATGCCACTTCTAAACTCAATGACTAATCTTCTTTGACATAAAAAAAGAGAACAAAATTTATATTAACTTAGGAGCTAACATTTTTTCAGGTTGAACTATTTCGTCAAATTCTTCGCTCGATAAAAAACCTAATTTAATAACCGCTTCTTTTAATGTTATATTTTCTTTATAAGCTTTTTGCGAAACCATCGCAGCTTTATCATAACCAATATGTGCGTTTAAAGCTGTTACCAACATTAAAGATTTTTTTAAATTCCTCTCAACCGATTCTGTATTTACTTGAATTCCGGAAATACAATTATCCGCAAAACTTACACATGCATCCGAAAGAAGTCTTAGCGATTGTAAAACGTTGTAAATAATAACAGGTTTAAATACGTTTAATTCAAAATTACCACTTGCTCCGGCAATATTAATTGTAACATCATTCCCAAACACCTGAGCGCAAACCATAGTTAAAGCTTCACATTGTGTTGGATTAATTTTTCCAGGCATAATTGAACTTCCTGGTTCATTTTTTGGAAGTATAAGCTCACCAATTCCGCATCTGGGTCCGGAACCTGACCATCTAATATCATTTGCAATCTTCATAAGAGATGCCGCAATTGTTTTAAGAACCCCGCTAAATTCTACAAGCGCATCATGAGCGGCAATTGATTCAAATTTATTTCGTGAACTAACAAAAGGTAGCCCGGTTATTTCTGATATAATATTGGCAGAAACATCTGAAAATGATGCCGAAGTATTTAAACCCGTCCCAACAGCTGTTGCCCCAAGCGCTAATTCATAAAGCCGTGGCAATACTCCATTAATACGTTCTAAACCGTTTGTTAATTGTTGAACGTATCCGGAAAATTCTTGACCAAAAGTTAATGGAACCGCATCCATGAGATGAGTACGCCCAATTTTTATTATTTTTTCAAATTCTTGTGACTTTATAAAAAAAACATCTCTCAATTTTTCAATTGATGGAATTAATAAATTATTAATTTGTTCAACAACGGAGATATGCATCGCTGTAGGAAATACATCATTCGTTGATTGTGATTTATTTACATCATCATTTGGATGTATCGGTTCTTTTGACCCCAAATTTCCACCAACTAATTCGATTGCTCGATTGGAAATAACTTCATTTACATTCATATTAGTTTGAGTTCCACTTCCTGTTTGCCAAACAACTAACGGAAAATTATTATAAAAATCTCCATCTAAAATTTCATCACATACTTTAACAATCAAATCAGATTTTTCTTTTGACATTTCATTTAATTTAAAATTAGTAATTGCAACAGCTTTTTTTACTATTATTAAAGCCATGATAAATTCCGGAGGAAAAATTTCCATACCGATCTTAAAATTTTTCAAAGACCGAACCGTTTGAACACCATAATATTTATCAGAAGGGACAAAAACTTCACCTATACTATCTTTTTCAACTCTATAATCTGTTTTAGTTTCAGCCATAACATTGACTATTGAAAAACAAATAAAAACAAAACAATTTAATATAATTAAGCGCAATTTTTTATTAACATTAATAATGTGATTCACAAAAACTCCGTGATAAAAAACAAGAAGCAACTAAGTAAAAATACAGAAGTTAAGATTTAAGTCAAAGGAATTCAAATGCCAAAAATATCCATAGTTTCTCCGGTTTTCAACGAAGAAGAAAACATAAAAAAAGGTTATGAAGAATTAATTAATGTCATAAAAAAATTAAAACATTTTGATTCTTACGAAATTATTTTTATTAATGACGGTAGCGCAGATAATTCATTAAATATTTTAAAGGAATTAAGTGGGCAGGATAAAAATTTAAAAATCATTTCTTTTACCAGAAACTTTGGCCACGAAGCAGCGACAACAGCCGGAATAAATAACGCGACCGGAGACGCGACAGTATTAATTGACGCGGATTTGCAAGATCCTACGGAATTAATTTTAGATTTTGAATGTGAATATTTAAATGGTTTTGACATTGTTTATGGTCAAAGAGAAAAAAGATTAAATGAAACATGGTTAAAAAAATTAACCTCTAAAATTTTTTATCCACTTTTCAAAAAAATTACAAAAATTGACATTCCAAAAGACACCGGCGATTTTTGTTTACTTTCAAAAAAAGCTGTTAACATTTTTAATCAACTTCCGGAACGTTCACGCTTTGTTCGTGGACTTATTTACTGGTCTGGATTACCTAAAAAAGGAATTTTTTTTATTAGGAGAAGTCGGTATGCGGGAAAATCAAAATATAATTATTTTAAACTTTCTGTTTTTGCTCTTGAAAACATTATTTCATTTTCAACAATGCCAATTTACCTAATGATGTTTTTTTCTATTTTTATAATTATTTTTTGCGTCGCAGGAACAATTGTCGCGTTATTTATGAAATTTTTCGGC
>JAUWHS010000123.1 GCA_030605785.1 bacterium | reverse complement strand
GGATTGACCATGGTTTTAATCATATGGATGTTGCACTTTCTGTAGGTATTCAAAAAATGGTTCGTTCGGATAAGGCAAGTGCTGGAGTTGCATTTACTCTTGATACAGAATCAGGGTTTAAGGATGTAATTTTTATTAATTCTGCTTATGGTCTGGGCGAGAATGTTGTTAAGGGAAACATTAGCCCTGATGAATTTTATATTCATAAACCAACTTTAGAAAAGGGTTTTAAACCTATTTTGAAAAAAAGAGTTGGAACTAAAAAAAACAAGTTAATTTATTCAGTTATTCCTGGCAAAACTAAAAATGTTTCAGTAAAAGAAGTTGATAGGAAAAATTTTTCATTAACCGATAAAGAAATTTTAAAACTTGCGCAACAAGCTGTAATTATTGAAGAACATTATTCCGGTTTAAAAAAGCGTTGGATGCCTATGGATATTGAGTGGGCAAAGGATGGCGATGATGGAAAATTGTATATTGTTCAAGCTCGCCCGGAAACGGTTCATTCAATTAATAAAAATAAAAATGTAATAGAAGAGTATTCTTTGAGTGATACCAAAAATTTGAAAAAGAAAATTTTAGTTACAGGTAAAAGCGTTGGTCGAAAAATTGTTTCCGGTAAAGCAAGAGTTGTAAAAACGGTTAAAGAAATTTCGAACGTTCAACCTGGAGAAATTTTAGTGACAGATATAACAGATCCGGATTGGGAACCTGTGATGAAAATTGCCGCCGGTATTGTTACAAATAAAGGGGGCAGGACATGCCATTCGGCAATTGTGAGTCGAGAATTAGGTATTCCCGCGATTGTTGGAACCGATATTGCTACCGAAAAAATAAAGACAGGAAAACAAATAACTCTTGATTGCAGTAATGGAGAAGTAGGGACTGTTTATGAAGGTAAACTTACTTTCAAAATAGAAAAAACAGAGCTTGATGGTTTGCCCAAAATTCCGGTTGAATTAATGTTGAATGTCGCGGATCCTGATCAAGCTTTTAATTTTGCGATGCTACCGCAAAGTGGAGTTGGTTTAGCTCGAATAGAATTTATTATTAATAATTCAATTAAGATTCATCCAAATGCTTTAATTTATCCGGAAAAAGTAAAAGATAAAAAAATTAAAAAAGAGATCGATGAACTAACCTTTGGGTATAAAAATAAAAAACAATTTTATATAGATAAACTAGCGCAAGAAGCGGGGACAATAGCGGCTGCTTTTTGGCCAAAACCTGTAATAATTCGTTTGTCAGATTTTAAGAGTAATGAATATAGAGAATTAATTGGTGGAATTTATTTTGAGCCTGAAGAAGAAAATCCAATGTTAGGTTTTCGAGGCGCTGCAAGATATTATAACGAAAAATTTAAACACGCGTTTGTTCTTGAATGTAAAGCTATGAAAAAAATAAGACATGAAATGGGGCTGACCAATGTTAAATTAATGATTCCTTTCGTGAGAACCATAAAAGACGCGCAAGACGCTATAAATGAAATGAAAAAACATGATCTTGTTCAAGGTAAAGATGGTTTGCAAATTTATATGATGTGCGAAGTTCCAAGTAATGTTTTATTAATTGATGAGTTTAGTAAAATTTTTGATGGTTTTTCTATCGGTTCAAATGATTTAACGCAAACTGTTTTGGCTGTTGATAGAGATTCGCAATTGGTTTCATATCTTTTTGATGAAAGAGATGAAGCGGTGAAAATCATGCTTGAAAGGGCTGTGAAAGGAGCCAAGAAAAACAATAAAAAAATAGGAATTTGCGGACAAGCCCCATCTGATTTTCCGGAACTTACAAAATTTTTAGTTGATATGGGAATTGATTCAATCTCCTTAAATCCTGATTCTTTGTTAAAAGAGATTCTTTTGTTGGGAAAGTGATCAAAAAAAACAGCCACCTGAATCAAGGTGGCTGTTTAATTTAAATCTTATTTTTTATCCGGCCAATTGTTGTTGGAGTTGTAAAACAATATTTGTTAGTTGTTCTACTTTAGTTTCAAGTACTTGAATTTTTTGTGATTCTATCGTTGGCGCCGGTGTTGGTGCTGGAGCTGTATATGTTGGCGCTGGTTTTGGTGTGTATGTTGGCGCCGGTGCCGGAGCCCTACTTGCTCTTGGCGCGGCCGCTCTTGTTATTCGTGTTGCGGTTGCTCTTGCAGGAGTTGTTCTTGTCGCGGCTCTTCGTGTGGACGTTCTTGTCGCTGCTCTTGGTGCGCTTGCTGCTCTTGGCGCTCTTGCTGTTCTTGTTGTGGTTGTTGGTGTAGTTGTTGCTTTAGGATTGTAATTTGTAATTGTTGTTACATGACTAGGTAATGTTAGAGCTTGACGTTGAGCCGCTGTAACAGGAATGGTTGTCCCTGTTAAGAAAGAATTTGTTTTTTGCTGACCTATAATGCTGACTAACGCTGCTTCCATAACATTCGTTTTTGGATAATAATTGTCTCCACGGCTGTTTGCGTACCAGACTTGGGTTACTGCGCCCAGGTTTACAGTAAAAACAAATAGCGATAACAATAGTGATAGTTTTTTCATAATATCTCCCTTTTTTATTATAAAAACTATTTTTCCTTTATTTATTCATTATATTAAATAAGGTATTTCATAATCAATAAATTTGCGAGATTAAGCATGCTATCGTTTATATTAGGATTTTGTTGCGGCTTTTTTTATAGTTACGTTTTTATGGATAAAGCGGTTAGAACTGATAAACCGGTTGAAAAGGGACGTAAAGTAATTATAAAAAATGTTTTGTATTCTTTATTAAGATTTTCGCTACTTATTTTTATATTTATCTTTTTTGTTTCGATTTTAAGACTAAACCTGTTAATTTCTCTTTTAGGATTTTTGGCAGCTTTTTGGTTGCGTATATTTTGGATTCTGCGGAGAAAGTTATGAATATTTCAATTTTTGAGTATAAAGTAATAAAGCCTTTAGCTAAATTTGGTTTGACGAGTAAATTCTGGGACATTCACTTAGATACTTTAATTTACACATTTGCCGCGATGCTTTTATTGTTTGCGGCATCTTTGGTTGGAATGCATTTTATAAAGAAAAAAATAAATGTTATTTCTTTGCTTACAGAGCAAGCAGTCGATTTTTTTATTAATTTGTGTCAAGAATCGTTAGGTTCAACTTTTACTTTTGCTCATTTCGCTTTTGTTTCTTCACTTTTCTTTTTTACTTTATTTAATTGTTTAATTGGTTTATTTCCATATATGGAAGAATCAACAAAAGATTTAAATACAACTCTTGCTTTAGCTTTAATTAGTTTTTTGTATGTTCATTATCAAAGAATAAAATATAAAGGCTTTAAGAATTACTTAAAAGAATATACGCAGCCATTTATTGTTTTATTGCCTTTAAATCTTATCGGCGAAATCGCAAAAGTTATATCGATGTCGTTTCGTCTCTTTGGAAATATTTTAGGTGGTGGAATTATATTTTTTATTGTTGTAGAAGTTGTCAGACTTTATAAAATTCCATTTATGATTTTTACTTTAATTGTTTTGATTTTATCTGTTTTTGTAAAAATGTTTATTGACTTGAGTAAACACAAAGTTTTAAAGAAAAGTTTATATGTTTTGCTGGGAGTTGTTTTTTCTCTCGCGGGCTTACAAATGTTTTTTGGCGTCTTTGAAGGTTTAGTTCAAGCGTTTGTTATTGCAATGCTAACCATTACTTACTTAGCTGTTGGCATTCAAGATGAAGATGATGTTGTAGTTAAAAAGGAAGTGTAATGGAAATCGTTCAATTAGTTCATTATCTTGCTGTTGCTTTACCTGTTGCTTTTGCGTCTATTGGCACAGGAATAGGGCAAGGTATTGCCGGTTTTGGCGCTATAGAATCTTTAGTTAGGCATAACTTAGGAAGAGATCAAAGTTTTCGCGCGATGATAATTGGTTTAGCTTTAACAGAAAGCGCTGTTGTTATTGCGTTAGTTGTTACAATTATGACTTTATTTTCCGGTTATTCTCAAATGACTTGGCCTATTGCTTTAGCTGAATTGGGAATGTGTTTTTCTATTGGAAGCGCGGCCCTTTTTTCTAGTATTGCTTCAAGCTTTGCCGTTAAATCCGCATGTCTTTCGATCACCCGTCAACCGTTTTCAGATCAAAAAATTATTACTTTAATGTTGTTAATTCAATCATTAATTGAGGCAGCTTTGGTTTTTGCTTTTATTGTTGCTTTGTTTATCAGAAACGGAATAAGTGTAGATTTAAATTTCTATGGTGGAATAAAGTTACTTGCGGCCGGTATGGCTATGGGATTAGGTTGTATTGGTCCTTTAATTGGGCAAGCAATTTTCGCGAATAAGGCTTGTTTTGCGGTTGGCCTTAATTCAAATGCTTATAGTAAAGTATTGCCTTATTCTCTTTTGAGTGAAGCCGCGATTGAAACACCACTGGTTTTTTCTTTATTGGTTTCTCTTTTAATTTTGTATTTTCCTTTAAGTTCGATAAATTCTTTTTTATCAATTGTTAGTTTTTGTACTGCCGCGTTGACAATAGGTCTTGGCGCTTTTGGTGGTGTAGCTTCAGGAAACGTTTCAGCAAAGGGTTGTGTACAAGTTGCTCTTTTTCCGGAAATTTATACATCCGTTTTGCGTTCTACTTTATTGGCGCAGGCTTTCATTGAGTCTACTGTTATATACGCTTTAATTGTCGCATTATTTCTATTGATTAGATAATTGATTTATCTAAGTTATAACCTTTGAAATTATACGTTAATTTTATAATTAGTTTGACAAGCCACGTTAGTGGCGAAGGTTATTAGCCTCGGGTGAGATGCCTTGCATCGTAACCCGTGGTACATAAAATACCCAATAATATTCGCCCCATTTTTCAGCCTTCGTTAAAACTTCGGCGGATTGATTCTACGAAGCTTTAGCGAAGGAGAAATGGGGCGGGGGAATTAATAAAATTTATAAATCCTGTCACCCCATAAAATGGGGTTAAACTTATATGGTAATTAACTTTCCACGGGTTACGATGCAAGGCATCTCACCCGAGGCTAATTACCTTCGCCACTAACGTGGCTTGTCAAACAATATTAATTACAATGTTACAATGACAATGTTTTGGATTTAATAGGTCACAGTATTGATTAGATAATTAATATTTTATTTTGAAATAAAAGGATTATTGTGTCTGAAAAAAAGATTCATGTTTTGTATGTACTGACAAAATTAGAACTTGGTGGGGCTCAAAAAGTTTGTTTGTCATTATTAGACGGAATAAAAAAAAGTGGAAATAACGCAAGTCTTATTTCAGGGTCTGAAGGGGTTTTAGCTGATCAGGTAAAAAATCAAGATTCTGTTTTTCTAATTGATAGTTTTAAAAGAGAAATTAGTATCAAAAATCTTTATCGTGAACTAAAAACTTTTTTTAAAGTTGTCGCGAGAATGAGGAAATTAAAAAAACAGAACAAAGATTTGATTGTTCATACGCATAGTACCAAAGCGGGTTTGATTGGTCGATGGGCGGCTTTTTTCGCCGGAGTAAAAAAAAGAGTTCACACCGTTCATGGTTTTGGTTTTCACGAACATCAATCTAAGGTTGTGTGGTTTTTTATTTATTTTTTAGAACTTGTAACCGGTTTTATAACAACAAAATATGTTTGTGTTTCAAGCAGAGACGTCAAAATAGGAAAAAAACTTTTCCCTCGTTTTGCTAAAAAAAATGTAATTATTCGAGCAGCTGTGGAATGGGATAAGTTTTATATTCCCGCGAGAAAAACAACAATGACAGATAATGACAAATTTGTTATCGGAACTGTTTCTTGTTTTAAACCTCAAAAAAATTTATTTGATTTATTAAAAGCTTTTAAATTAGTTTGCGAATCTTTAGATGAGACTCAGCCATCGGGTATTTTGGCGAAGGAGAAAAAGAAAACAATTTTATTACAGATAATTGGAGATGGTGATCAACGCAAGGAAATTGAAGATTGGATACAAGAAAATAATTTGGAAAATAAAATTGAGCTTCTTGGTTGGCAAAATGATGTTTCCAGTTTTGTTAAATCATGGAATTTGTTCGTTATGAGTTCTCTTTGGGAGGGGTTGCCTTGCGCTATTGTTGAGGCTCGTTTAAGTAAGTTACCTGTTGTTGCTTACGATGTTGGTGGAATCTATGAAGTTCTAAAAAACAGGAAAAATGGTTTTTTAGTTGAACCTGGAAATTGGCAACTTCTTGCGACGAAAATAATCTCAATCATTCAGGATCACAATTTATATGAATGCCTAAGTTTACATTCAGATGATCTTTTGG
>JAUWHS010000058.1 GCA_030605785.1 bacterium | reverse complement strand
TCATTAAGCCAAAGAATCAACGCGGGAGATCAAGAAATTTTCGCTGATCCGTTAACACCGGTTTTGTTGCAACGCATGATTGGAGAGCAAATAAATGGAGCGAAAAAAATAGAAGACATTCCGGTCGGATGTGTTGTTTATACAAAAGATGTTGAAGGCGGAATGGAAGATGTTGTTGTAATTCAGGCGGCGTTTGGTCACAACGAAGGAGTTGTGAATAGTGAAGTCGCGGTTGATACATATTATGTAAAAGACAAAAATATAAGACCGGTTTTACAAAAAAAGAATCAAAGAATCGTTCCGATTCAAACAGAAGATGATTTTGGATTGCAGTTGATTAATAACCCCGCAACGTTAAAAGAAAAACAAGTTTTAGATGATGTCGCGATTTTAGCAATTGATTCGGTTGCAATAAGGGTTCATGAATATTACAGAGAGGGAACAGATATTGAATTAGTTTACGAACCAAAAACAAAAATAATTTATTTAGTTCAAGCGCGTCCATTGCAAGTTCGAAGCGCGATTGAGGCGAGTTATATCACAAATTTAAAAAATATTCCTGAAGAAAACATTGCCAAGTGTTCAACCGTCAGCGCGTCGGGTGGCGCTGTAAGAAATATAACAAATAAAAATCAAATAATTACAGGTTCAAGCTTAGAAGAAGCATTGCAAATTTATTTGTCCGGAGGTTTAGATCAAACGCAAATCTCCGCTGTAATAGTAAAAGGTCAAGCTGAGCCAACTTCACACGCGGCAGCGATTTTTCGGGGGGCGGGAAAAGCAATTTTGACATGTGATGAAATAGAAAAGCTAAATAATTGGTTAGATAAAGAAAAGATTGATTTGTTAGTTGATACTCAAAGAGAAGTTGTTGTAACCATTGAGAATTTAATGGATTTTAGAGGAAAGAATTTAAAAGAATTAATTGATGAAAACCTAATAAAAATAGGTTGGTTTAAGCATCCAATTTCTCAAAGATTGACAATTTCAGAAGTTAAACCTTTTTTTGGTCCATACAAACCGGCAAAAAGATATATATATAAAACTCGAAGAGAGTTAATAGAAATAATGAAAGAAGGTTCTCAAGAAAATGCCATTGAAGCGTTAAACACATTATTACATAAATTTCATAGTTTAATTTTTGCCCCAGAAACAGAACGAACCAAAAAAACGTTAAAAAATTTTAAAAAACTTTACAACGTTGCGACAAGATTATCTCAAGAAATGCTAGATCAAAAGATTTTTGAAAAACCGGCAAGAGATCTTTCTCGATTGTATTCAATAAACTTTTTAGAGGCGCTACTTTTTCAACCCTCTCAAACAAATAAATATGTAAATGTTTTTTCAGTTAGATCGGTGATGAAAGAGTATGAAGAAGATCAGACATTTATAAAAAATAAGTTGATACCTTTATTAGGTAAAGAGAAAGCGCAGAAAATTGCAAGCGATGTGCAGTTTTTACATTTTGCGAGAGCCGGTTGCGATGAATTGTATACAGATGGAATACAAAAAAAATGGCTAAATTTTGTTTATGATGTTTTTATTTCTACTGAAAAAAAGAAAAATATTTTTATAAAACTTTTAACTGAAACAGAAAACTTTGATATTTTACCTGCCTGGATAAATATTAGCTTTAGCTCGCAGGTAAGGTATTCACAAACCTCTATTGAAATCTTAGAGAACCTAAATAATGAATATAAAAAAGTTGAATCAACTCTCAAAATTTTAAAATCAAAAAAAGAGCAACTTGAATCTTATGATATTTCAAAATGGTCAGATCCTAGTAAATTTGAGCAAACGCTTAAAAACTTTCAAAAAACATTTCTTAATTATTATACGTCAGATGAGCTTATAAATTTGGCGGAAAATAATACAGAAAGCCAATTAGTTTTTATTGTGTTAACCGCTTTAATGAATAAATTTGTTAATATTTTTGATGAATCTATAAAAGAGTTAAAAGGAAGTATGCAATATACTGATAAAATAGGAAAAGTTGAAAACTTTAAAACCATACTGGGTGAATATTTAAAATTATTTGAAAAATGGGTAGCTTTAATTCCAGAAGGCTCAATTAAATATTACAAAAAGGATGAAGATTGGTCACTAAACAATTATTTAAACAAAATAAAAGAAATTTTTTATAATTTAAAAATTGAAGAAAAACAACTAATTCCAACTCCAGATTTTAGTGTTGGAGGTGCGCTTTTGGGTAGTAAAGTTCTCTTCTCCTATCATTTTCCAGAGACATTGGAAGATATTTTTATGTTGATACATCAAAATTTATTAGTTATAAATGGCGTTATTTTTAAAAATTATTGCGACATTTCAAGTATAAACAAAACAAGATTATTCAGTGATATTGAGAAAGTAATATCAAACATTTTTGCTCATGGGGAAGAAACTGTATTAATTTCTGTTTTGTTTGAAAAAGATAAGATAATATTTAAATATAATCAGCCATTAGCTCATCATAGCCTTTTATTTGATCTTTTTATGAATAAAAATGGAACTAGTTCTGTAAGATATAAATTTGTTGGTGACAATGCATATTCACGGTGGTCGAGAATTGGTAGTTCTGCTTTTATATTGAGTTTTATAGATGATACACAATTTAAGCTCAATTCTTATTCTTCAAGAGAAGTTATATTTACAACAACTTTTAGTGATAAAAGTAATCTTTCAAGCTTGAGGAAAGAGGTTGATTTTTATATAAAAATGACATGTGTAATTGATGAATCTCCAAAGCTTTTTATTTTAAATTTCGAGAATAAATTGGGAGAAAAATTGATTCCAATTATTGGGAAGTTGTTTTATAATTCGCAGGAGTTGCCAAAGAATGTTATTCGTGCCTTATTAAGACAAATTTTTGAAATATTATTAAGAGGTGAAAGTGGTAATCTTGTTAAAGGAATAAGTTTTTTAGAAACAGTATTTAAGGATGGTTCAGAAAAACAGAAAGCAGCCGCGTTGCAGGTACGTGGACCTGTATGTGGATTAATAAAAGCAGGTAATGATCAAGGTGTTAATAAGACGATAGAAATTATTAAAAAAGTGTTTGAAAGTAATTCGGAAGAGCAAAAAGTGGCGGCTTTGCGTGGCTCTATTTGTCAATTAATAGAAATAGGTAAAAATAAAAAACAAGTGCTTGAGATATTAATAACGATTTTAAATAAAGTGTTTAAAGAAGGTTCGAAAGAACAGAAAGAGGTTTCTTTGCAGTCAGGTGGATCTCTGGTTGGATTAATAAATACAAAAAATGATCAAGCTATTAGTGTAGCAATAGATATTATAAAGAAAGTATTTAAAGAAGGTTCGGAAGATCAGAAAAAAATAGCCTTGCAAGTAAAGGGACCTGTGTTTGAGTTGATAAAAACAAGAAATAAAGAAGCTGTTAGTGTAGCAATAGAAATTTTGAAAAAAGTATTTAAGAAAGGTTCGGAAGAACAGAAAATAAAAGCTTGGCAGATGGATGGATATGTTTTTGAATTAATAACAACAAAGAATAAAGAAGTTATTGATGCGGTGATAAATATTTTGAATAAAATTTTTAAAGAAGGTTCGGAAAATTTGAAGGTAGCAGCTTTACAACAAAAAGGACTAGTGCCTGAATTAATAAGAATGAGAAAAGAAGAAGTTATTATTGATGCAGTAATAAATATTTTGGATAAAGTGTTTGAAGGAGATTCGGAAGAGCAAAAAGTGGCAGCTTTGAATGGATGTGTATTTGAGTTGTTAGAAACAAAAAATAAAAAAGCTTTTAATGCAGTGATAGATATTTTGAATAAAGTATTTAAGGAGGGTTTAGACGATCAGAAAAATACCGTTTTATATAGGATTAGTTTTATATTAAAGCAAATGTCTGATCGTGATTTGGCAATAAATATTTTAAATAAAATATTTGAAATGGATCTGGACGATGAGCAAAAAAGAGATTTATTGGGAGATGTGTTATTTTTACGATTCAAACGATTCGATGAAAAGATAAAATTTTTAAAAAAAGCATTTGAAAAAGGTTCGGAAGAGCTAAAAATAATGGCTTTGCGATTTGATGGATCTGTGTCTAAATTAATAGAAACAGGTAAAAGCCAAGCCATTAATGCGATAATAGAAATTTTAAAAGAAGTATTTGATAAAGGTTCAGAAAAGCAGAAAGTTGCTGTTTTGATAGGATTTGGACCTGTGCTTAAATTAATAGAAACAGGTAATGACCAGGCTATTAAAGTTGCAATAGAGATTTTAAATAAAGTATTTAAAGAAGGTTCGGAAAAGCAACGAGAAGCCTCTTTGTTGGCCGGTAAGTATGTGTGTGAATTAATAAAGATAGGAAAAGAACCGGCGATTGATTTGGCAAAAAAGATTTTGAATAAAGTGTTTGAAAAAGGTTCGATAAAGCAGAAAAGGCTAGCTATTAATTCTATGACTAAATTAATAGAAACAGGTGATGATCAAGTTATCAATATGGTGATAGATGTTTTAAAAGGAGTATTTGAGAAAGGTTCAGAAAAGCAGAAAGTGGCAGCTTTAGAGGTATTTGAACTAGCGCTTAAATTAATAAAAACAGGAAAGAAAAAAGCTATTGAGCCATTAAATAAAGTGGTTAAAAAAGTTTTGGAGGATGATGTATATATATTAATAGCAACAGGTGATGACCAAGCTATTAATAGTGCGATAACTATTTTAAATAAAGTATTTGAAGGAGATTTGGAAGGGCTGCAAATATCTGCTTTATTGCCAGAAGGACCAATAACTAAATTAATAGAGATAAAAAATGATAAAGCTATTGATGCGGTAATAAAAATTTTTAATAAAGTATTTGAAGGAAGTTCAGACGAGTTGAAAAAAACAGCTTTGGAGAAGTTTGGACTTGTGTATGATTTGATAGGATCAGATAGTGACAAAGCTATTAATGTAGCAATAAATATTCTAAATAAAGTATTTGAAAAAGAAGATTATAAAAGTGATAAGTTGAAAGCTTTGATAGAACCATTGATTGCTAAATTAAATAAACGTGTGTCGAATTTATCAGGGCAAACAAAAAAAAGAGCTGATGAGTGTGTTAAAAAGTATGAAACGGTATTGTAGGAATCTATAGAAAAAATTGAATGGGATGGATAATTTTATTCAGCCCATTTTTTAAGTAGTTTTAATTCTTCTTTATATTCTTTCATATCTGAATCGGTTGGAGTTTCTAAGATTTTGGGAATTTCTTTGAATCGTTTATCTCTCATTAAAAGCTGAAACGCGAGTTTTGGAATTGTGCCTTTTCCAATATTTGCATGACGATCTTTTCTTGATCCTAGTTTTGTTTTTGAGTCATTTAAATGGATTGCTTTTAGATTTTTCAATCCTAAAATGTTGTCAAAATCTTTAAAAGCTTGTTCGAATCCTTTTTTTGTCCCGATATCATAACCGGCGGAATAAACATGACAAGTGTCAAAACAAAAACCGATTAATTTTTTGTGTTTGCATAAATCTCTAATTTGTTTTAATTGTTCAAATTTATATCCAATATTTGTTCCTTGTCCTGCCATTGTTTCAAGTAAAATCATAGTTGCGCCATTTGCAGAATCTAAAACTTTTTCTAAATTTTTCGCTATTTTTTTTATTCCTTTTTCTTCACCTTCTTTCATGTGTGAACCCGGATGCATAACTAAATATGTAATATCAAGTTGTTCACATCTTTTTAATTCTTCTTTTAGCGATGTAATTGATTTTTGTTCCGTTTCTTCTTTTGTTGAGCAGAGATTAATTAAATAAGAGGTATGCGCTATAACTTTGATTCCGGATTTTTTTGTTGCTGTTTTAAAATCTTCAATTTCTTGTTTTGTTAATTTTTTTGCAAAATATATGCGGTTACTTTTTGTAAAGATTTGAATAGCCGCGCAACCGATTGATTGCCCAATTTCGATGGCTTTTGCCAATCCTTTGCTGATTGTTATGTGAGTTCCTATTAATAAATTATATTTTTTCATAATTTATATCTTTCGGAATTGTTTTAAATATTTCTTTTATATCATTGTATAAAATTTTAACAATTAGCCCAGCTACTTGATGGGATAAAGCAAATATACCTATTTGATTGATTTCTTTTTTAGTAATAGTAATATTTCCCATATAGCTTTTCCCTTTTTGTTGTTAAGCAAATTAGACATCTTATAATCCATCACTTTAGCAAAAAGAGGAAATTTTATTTTGCTCTAACAGCGTTTCATGAGGAATTTTAGATGATAGATAAGAAAACTATAAACAAAGTTAAGGACAGACTTGTTAATGTTTATGATCCATTGGAGATGTATTTATTTGGATCACATGCTTGGGGAAAACCATCTAAGGATAGCGATTTGGATCTTTTAATTGTGGTTCCTACTTCTGATGAAAAATTACACAGGAGATCTTTGCGTGGAATTAGGGCATTGATTGATTTGATGATTTCAAAGGACATATTGGTTTATACCAAGAAGGAATTTGAAGAACGATCAAGTGATGTGACAACTTTATGTCACAAGATAAAAAAAGAAGGAAAAAGGATTTATGCAAAATTACGAGAAGTGGATGCTTAAGGCCAGTAGTGATTTAAGGGGTGCTAAAATTTTGCTTAAAGAAGAGTCTTTCGACTTGTGTGTTTATCATGCACAGCAATGTGCAGAAAAAATGTTGAAAGCTTATTTGGTTTATAAGGAGCAAGAAATAAGAAAAACACACGAACTTGAGCTCTTGGTGAAGTTGTGCAAAGAATTTGATGCTAGTTTTAATGTTTTGTCCAATGATGCAATTGAACTAGCTCCGTATTGTTCTAAGTTTCGATATCCGGATGATGTTTTATTTCCAGAAGAGAATGAAGCCGTGATCGTTTTAACTCGATCGAAAAACATTTATGAATTTGTAAAAAATAAAATTATAGAGCTTGAGCGAGGTCAAAAAAACATTTTTTAAAGGGTTGATTAATTAAAATGAAAAATGCGTTGAACAAAAGAATAGAATAATTTATTTTTGAAAGGCTTTTTGATGGCTGAATTGCCAATTACTAAAAAAGAAAAAAAATTTAATATGCCGAATATAAAAGTAGATCAACTAGTAAACTTTGTTGAAAAGGCATGGGGGCATGAAGAATGGATTGTAAATAATCTTAAATACTGCGGTAAAAAATTAGTAATAAAACAGTCTTACCGTTTTTCAATGCATTATCACAAAGTTAAAGAAGAAACTTTTTATATTTTATCAGGAGAAGTTTTAGCGGAAACAGAACTTGATGGAGTAAAAGAAAGCAGATTGATGACTCCCGGTGATATTATGCATATTAAACCTTTTATGTGGCACCGCATTACAGCAATCGTAGATTCTCAAATTATTGAGTTTTCTACTTTTCATATGGATGAAGATTCTTATCGTCAAACAAAAAGCGCAAAAATTGACTTGAAAGAACTCGGTTTTTAATGAGATATAATTTTTATATTTTATTTTTTACATTTTTGTTTTTACTTTTTGGCGCGTCTTTGTTTTTGATAAATAGAGAATTTCTTATTGTTAAATGGTCGTGGGGTGGTTTTTCAGATATTGAAGATTTAGATAATACCAAGAAGAATTTAATTCTACGCAAAAGTATAAATCTTTATTATTACAAGGACGAAAAATTTAATACTGAATCCATAAATACTGTTTGGTTTACTTCCAAATCGGAAAATTTAAAACATATAATAAATAATTGGCTTTCGTTTTTACATGATGAGCGAATTTTAAATAAAAAAGTTTACTTAGAATCAGCAAGTTTATCTGAATCAGAGCAAGATGTTTTTTTATCTTTTGATCAAGTTCCGTTTTTAAGGGATTGGTCAATTTTTAATAAACTTTGTTTGATTGAATCTTTATTAAAAACAATTAATAAAGTAAATTTAGGAGTGCAAAAAATATTTTTTTTAGTTGACCATCAGGTGATGGAGGATGATCACTTGGATTTTTCACAAAGTTGGCCGGTGGATGGTTTTTTAGAGGATGAATCATGAAAAGAGTTTTAGGATGTTTTTTATTTTTATTTGTTTTTAATGTTAATGCGACAACTATTCAGGTTGATGCTTCTGTAAAAATTGAAGAGGTTGGGAATTTTGAAATAAAGGGAAAACTTTCAACGTCTTATCTTTTATCTAAAATTAGTAGTGTTTTATTAACCATCGCGACTGTTGCAGCGAATTCAAAAGACAAAGACGTGAAACTGCAAGCTACCTTGAATATTGTTGGTGAGGTTTTAGATGTTGCCGCCACCGCTGCTGAAAAAGACAAAAAACGAAATTTTATGGATTCTGAAATTTTACGATCTTTAGATGATTTGGCATATAAAGCTGTTGGTATTGTAGATCAGGATATGAAACTCGCGGCTCAATTTTTATTAGAATTATTTACAATAATTGACCAAAATAATGAAACAATCTGTTTTATAAAAGATGAAGAATCAAAACAAAAAATAAAAGACGCGATTGTTACATTGCAAGATTGGTTAAAAGAAAACGCCTGAAAGATGCTCGATAAAAAAAATAATGTTTTTTTCTTTGATCAAAATGGAAAATTGGTTAAAGAAAAAATAGAAAAAAAAACATTTTTAAGTTTTATTTATAAAAACCGGGTAGGTTGTTTTTTTAGGCGAATTTTGAATAAACCGTTTGTAAGTAAAATAAATGGTTTTATACAAAATCGATTTTTCAGTAAATATAAAATTCAATCATTTATAAAAAAACATAATATTGATGCATTGGAGTTTGAAAAAAATATAGATGAATTTAAATCGTTTAATGATTTTTTTACAAGAAAACTTAAACCAGGATGCCGCGCAATAGATCAAAAAAACAATTCTAGTATCATTTCTCCAGCTGATAGTAAATTATTCGTTGTACCTGAAATTTCATCAAATCTTAAATTTTTTGTAAAAGGCTGTGAGTTTTGTTTAGAAAAATTTTTAAATGATAAAAAACTCGCGCGGGAATACGAGAGTGGTTCGTTGTTAGTTTTTAGACTTGCGCCTTATGATTATCATAGATTTCACTTTCCTTTTAATTGTTTACCAAGTGAGTCAAGAATAGTTAACGGTCTTTATGATTCTGTTAATCCATTAATTTTTAATCAAAATATAAAACCTTTAACTGAGAATGAACGACAAATTATAATGTTAAAGTCGGATATTTTTTCAGATGTTTTAATGGTTATAATTGGGGCTATGTTGGTTGGAAAAATCAAATTAACCTATAAGCCAAATAAAGAACAACAAAAAGGTGGTGAATGTGGCTTTTTTGAATTTGGCGCGTCTTCAATCGTGTTGTTGTTTAAAAAAGATGAAATAAAAATTGAACCGAAATTTATACAAAATTCTTTACATGGTTTTGAAACAGCTGTAAAAATGGGACAGGTTGTCGCAAACAAATCATAAAGGAAGTTTATGGAAATTTATCCATCTTTAATTTCTTCAGATTTATTAAATCTGCAAAATACAATAAATATTTTAGATCCTGTTGTTGATGGTTTTCACATTGATGTAATGGATGACCATTTTGTTCCCAATTTAACTTGGGGACCAGCGTTTATTAATGCTATTGCTGGCGCAAGTAAAAAACCGTTACATGTACATTTGATGGTTGATAATCCGGCAAAATGGCCAAGTCGATTAAATTTAAGATCTAAAGATTTATTAATTTTTCATTATGAAGCAATAGACAAAAAAGATATTCCAGCGCTTATTGAAGAGATAAAAAATCAAGGTGTAAAAGTTGGAATCGCGATAAATCCTAAAACGGCTATTAGTGAAATATTTGAGTTTTTGCCAAACTTGGATAACGTTTTGATAATGTCAGTTCAGCCCGGATTTTCAGGTCAAAAATTTATGCTTGAGGTTACAGAAAAAATTTTGCCATTAGTTGAATTTAGAAATAAAAATAATTTAAAGTTTAAAATAAGTATGGATGGTGGAATTGACAAAACTAATATAAAAAATCTTTCAGATATGGGTGTGGAACAATTTGGAGTCGCGTCAGCTATTTTTTCCCAAGAAAATTGGGCGCGGGCAGTTAAAGAATTAAAAAAATAATATTTTTTATAGGAGAAAAAAACGATGAAGATTTTTTCCAGAATTTTAACTGTATTTGTTTTTTCGTTATCCTTTTTTTCTTATTCTTTTTTCACTTATGACGAGTATGGGTTTTGTCCTAGTGATGTTCTTATTAGCGATGAAGATGGTGTTATTTGGTTTATAGATGAGCCGGAAAAAGTAGCAGAACTGAAAAAGCAAAAAGAAGAAAGAGAAAAATTAAAAGATGTCGGTAATTTGATGTATTTAATTTTACAAGAAGATTTTAAAGGAATAAAAAAAGTACTAGGAGAAAATCCAGAGTTAATGTTTTTTTGTAATGATCGTGAATCTAGTTGTTTAAACATGGTTGCAAAATTAAATATGTTTGGCATTAACAACTGGAAACTATTTCTTTTTATTTTCAACATTTTATTTAAAAAGATGTCAGAAGACGACTTCTATCAACTACGTGAAAAATTAAGTAATATGTCTCTTAAAAATTTGTTTGATGTTTTTTGTGTGGTTAAACAAGCGGAAAAAGCTAACAATTTAGTTAGTTAAATTATTAGCTTTATTTTTCAAGCTTTTCACGTTATTTTCTCTTTTACTGATTTTGTATTATAGCCAAATAAGGAAATTAAAAAAGGCAAAATTCGTCTTTGATAATATATGTTAACTTAATAATATCTTTGACAAGCCCTGTAGGGGCGACTTTTATTAGCCTCGGGTGTAGCCGTTTCGGCGTAACCCGTGGTATAAGAACATTATTCACAACCGAGCCCCGTAGGGGCGACAGAATTAAATTAATTTGAAATTTTATGTGTCGCCCCTACCGGGGCTTTGGATGTTGGTGATAATCCTTATACCACGGGTTACGCCGAAACGGCTACACCCGAGGCTAAAAAAAGTCGCCCCTACAGGGCTTGTCAATGGTATTAAATACCAACTTACAAATACACATATTTATAAAATTAATTTCCTTATTTGACTATTATTGGTTGTATCAAGAAATTAATTTTATTGGGTCTAACTGTGATTAAAGCTAACATTCCTAAAATCTCTAAATTAAGAGTCGGTGTTTTGTTCGGTGGTAAATCAATTGAAAGAGAAGTCTCTTTTAATTCCGGCCGAACAATTTGTGATCATATTGATTCAACTGAATATGAAGTTATTCCGATTTTCCAACGCTTTGATGGCATTCTTTTTCTTTTACCTTGGCATTTTTTGCATAGAGGTAAAATTGCGGATTTTATAGATCGATTAGAAGCTGAAGCAAAAAAAATATCTTGGGACGATTTAAAAAGTTTAATTGATTTTATGTACATTGCCGTACACGGCAGGTTTGCTGAAGATGGAACTTTGCAAGGTTTTTTAGAAGTTTTGGGGATTCCATATCTTGGCGCGAAAGTTTTTGGAAGTTCTTTGGGAATGAATAAGATTGCGCAAAAAGAATTTTTAAGAATAAATAAAATTGATGTCGCGAAAGATGCTGTTTTTTCTTCCGGTGAAATAAATAATTTATCAAACAATTATTGTTGTCCCAACGAAAAGATTTCAAAAAAATTAAAAGAAAATAAAATAGATCTTCCTTGTATTGTAAAACCTGTTAATGAAGGTTCTAGTTTTGGAATTAGTGTTGTTGGAAAAGAAAAAGATCTTTTTCTTTCAATAAAAAAAGCAAGCGAATGTGATAAGCATTTTAATCAGGATGTTTTAGTTGAGGAAAAGTGGGAGGGGATGGAATTTGTTTGTGTTGCGTTGCAGAAATTTAATTTGATTAAAGCCCAGCCTTCGCATAAAGCTTCCCGCTTCGCCAAGGCTTCGCAGGACGAGACGGCGGGCACTTCTTCTTGTCAGAAGAAGTGGTTTGCGTTACCAATTACGCAAGTTATTCCGGAAAAAGATTCAGGTTTTTTTGATTATGATCAAAAATATATGCCCGGTCGGGCAACAAAAATTACTCCCGCGAATTGTAGCGAAAAAGATCAAAAAAGAATTCAGGATATTTGTATAAAAGCTTCAGAAGTTTTAAATTTTTCTACAATTTCTCGTATTGACGGTTTTTTAACAAAAGATGGCAGAGTGGTTTTAATCGATCCGAATACTTTGACAGGTATGGGACCTGCTACATTTTTATTTCACCAGGCTGCTGAAGTTGGTATGAGTCATAGTCAGCTTATTAATTATTTAATTAAAATTGAGTTGCAAAACTATGGAAAATTTAACGCGGCGCAAAAGGACAAATCTAATATGAAATTGAAAAAACAAAAGATAAGAGTTGCTGTGTTACTTGGTGGAAATTCAAATGAACGAGAGGTTTCTTTAGATTCCGGAAGAAATATTTGTTACAAATTAGCGCCGGAAAAATATGAAGTTTTGCCGGTTTTTGTAAATGACAAAATGGAGCTTTATAAACTTAATCAAAAACTTTTAATACAAAATTCAACTCGCGAAATTTCTCAATTAATAACTAGTGACATAAAAATTAATTGGTCTGATTTACCAAAATTTTGTGATTTTGTTTTTATTGGACTTCATGGTGGTGCCGGAGAAAACGGTGAAATTCAAGGAACATTAGAAATGCTTGGTTTGCCTTATAACGGTTCGGGTGTTTTAACGAGTTCTTTGTGTATGGATAAATTTAAAACAGCGCAGTTTTTACGATCAAAAGATTTTGATGTTCCATATTCATTTTTGGTTCCGAAAGAAAATTGGAATGCGCAAAAAAACAAAAAAGATAAAAAAGAATTTTTAAATAAATTATTAAAAAACATTAATTATCCTGTAATTGTAAAACCGCATGATGATGGTTGCAGTGTTGGTGTTGAAAAAGTAAAAAATATTTCAGATTTAATTAATCATGTTGAACAATTTTTCAAAGAATACAAAAAGGATTTTGTTTTAATTGAAGAATTTATAAACGCTATAGAATTAACATGTGGTGTTTTTGGTAATGATAAACCTATTGCGTTACCCCCAAGCCTTACCGTTTCTAAGGGTGAAATTTTATCAATTAAAGAAAAGTTTTTGCCCGGAGAGGGTGAAAATATAACACCGGCTCCTTTACCTGAAAAAGATTTAAAACTTATCCAAAAAACAATGCGGGATGTTTATAAGACTCTTGGTTGTAAAGGTTATGTTCGAATAGATTGTTTTTTTCAGGGTTCCCAAAAAAATGAAGTAAAAAAAAATAGAGTTATTATTTTAGAAATTAATACTTTGCCTGGAATGACTCCTGCTACTTGTATTTTCCATCAAGCTGCGGAAATTGGAATGAAACCCATGGAATTTATAGATAAAATTGTTGAGCTTGGTTTTGAAAATCATAAGAAAAAAATTGAATTTAAACAAAATAATTTAGAAACAAGAATTACCGGTTTTTAATCTAATAGTTCTTCGTTTAGATATTTAGCTTCTACGTGCCAATCATTGTTTGGCCATTGTTGTGTGAGTTTTAAATATGTTGGAACGAAATTCATCGCGTAATCATCATACTGTATTGATCCTGAAATTAGAGTTATTACTTTCTTATTTATTGAAGTTACTCCTTTGGTATATTTTCTACATTGTTTTTTGAACTCAGCATCATCCTCCGGTTCTTCTTTGTTATAAAATTTAACGTGATTATGACTATGCCCTCTGATAAATTTTACAAATTTATTTTCAATTTTGTATTTTTTCAAAATATATTCCAAAAATTTGTAATTATGTCTTAGGATAGTGTTTCCTCTACTGCTTAGCCCAAAGATTATTTTGTCTTCATCAAATTCATAAAAATCGTTCCACATAGAATGTAAAATTTCATTTATTTTAAAATCAAAACAATCTTTTATAAAATTATCAATATCACTTTCACTTGAAAAAGTGTTTTCTTGTTTTTCTTTGTAAATTGGATCGATGCTATTAAATTGTAAATTTTGATTGTTTTGAATTTTAGCTTCAATTAAATTTTTAGGATTATTTCTTATTTCAAAGCCCGCGTGACTTAAATGAACGAAGCTTGGTTGGCTTTCATTTCCCAAATAAAATGCCGCGGGCATTAATTCATAAGATTTTGCTATTTGTTTGATTATATTATCTTTATTTTGTTTGCATTTTATTTTTTTGAAGATTTCATCAAAAAAACCATATGTAATATTTGTTACTAAATTTTCGTGATTTCCACGAAGTAAAAAAACGTTATTTGGATTTTTAATTTTAAGTAGCATTAATGTTGTTAGTAGTTCTAATCCGGAATCACCTCTATCTGTATAATCTCCAAGGAAAATTAAGTTTATATTTTTTGATAATTCAAAGTTTTCATACATTACTTTTTCGTTTTCTATTAAATCAGTAAGAATGTAACTAAGATCATTAAAATTTCCATGAAGATCACCAAATACATATGTGGTTGAATTTGATGGTGTTATAAGTTTTGCGGAATGAGGGAAAATTACATCTATTTCAGGTAACATTCTTATATTTTCAAATTCGTCTTCTATTGCTTTTTTAGTATCAAACATATATTCATATAATTTGGGTTGTATGTTTGTTAAATAATTATTTAGCTCTTCAAATATATTTTCTTTTAATAGAGGCCATGAGTTTTTATGTTTAAGAGTTTTTGTGTGAACATCGTTTGATTTTTTTATAATATCAAGAAAGTCTTCTTCACTTATTTTAGAATCTTTGCATTTATTATACCATTCATAAAAATTTAATGATTTTAATTCAAATGGTTTGATGTAAATAAAATTAAATAAAAGAAATGTTACAAGTGTAAATTTAAAAATCTTATTCATATTTTACTTCTAAACTTCTAACTTTACTTCTAAACATATTGGTATGTATTTTATTTCATAATCTTGATATGGGATTGATGAAGAAATTACTGTTATTACTTTTTTGTCTCTTGGTGATATTCCATCCGTCGCTAAG
Source organism: bacterium (assembly GCA_030605785.1). GTDB lineage: Bacteria > Babelota > Babeliae > Babelales > JAUWHS01 > JAUWHS01. Next base: position 5,603 of record JAUWHS010000058.1, on the reverse strand, counting down.
TTATAATCTTCCCGTTTTAACTTTTTTGGCTTTTTCCTTAAAGAAAAAGCTTTAGGTATTTTGTGATTGCTGCTGCAAATAAATTTTGTGAACTTATTTTGTAGGTCATACTCTTTAAATATCTTTTTAATAATTTCATAATTATGTTTAATGCTTCCGTTATTCCAATTTCTTTTTAAAGGTTTCTTTTTAAGAAATGATTTTTTAAAAAAATTAATAATATTTGTTGAGTTTTCCGTATTCTGTATTTCATTTTCTGTTCCGTCATAAATAAAATCATTCCATAAAAACCCGAAAATAGGATTTTGTATATTATAATAATTATGAAATCTTAAATTTTCAGCTATTAGGCTCTGGATAAATGGATTTTCTGGAAGATTATTTAATAGATTGAATTGTATGTTTTTATCATTTTTTATTTCTGTATCAAGAAATTTTTTAGGGTTATATTTAATTTCTACGCCGGCATGACTTACGTGTAATAATTCAAATTTATTTGCTAGGTCTACATAAAGCGCAGCCGGCATTAATTCATAAAATATATTTATTAAGTTTATAAATTGTTTTTTATTTGTTTTTCTGTTTAATGCTTTATGAAATCCACACTCTTTATTTATTTGTGAATTTTCATGTTTTCCTCTTAAAATAAATACATTATAAGGATTTTTAATTTTAAGTAGCATTATCGTGGTAAGAACCATAAGGCTGTCATAGCCTCCATCAACATAGTCGCCTAAAAAAATTAAATATGTATTTTTTTCTAGTTTTAATTTTTCATCAATTATTTTATATTTTAAAATATTGAAAAAATCATTTTTATTTCCATAAATAGATCCAATGAAACATAAACGTGTTGTATTCTTAAGGATTAATTTTTGTATATGAGGGATAATTGGTGGATCAGTAATGTTAGCAGGAATGGGAATATTTTCGGAATCTAGGGTTTCAATTTTAATTTGTAATTTATTAAATTCTTCTTCAGGTAATAATGGCCAGTAATTTTTATTTTCAGTTAATATGTTTGTGGCTGTCTCATTTGCTTTTTTTATAATTTCGATTCGATCGTCATTTGTAATTTCATTATTTTTCCAGTTTTTGAAAGTTAAATTTTCTAAATCTATTTCGGAATTCAATATAGAGAGATGAAATATTGAAGTTAAAAGAATAAGGTGTAAGAAAGTTTTGATTATTTTTTCCATTTTTTTTATTACCAACCAATTAATAACAATTTATTCTACTTCGCTTCCTCCTACGTTAAAACTTCGGAGGATATTCTTTTGCATCCTTCGCTGAAGCTTCGGAGCACCCTGCGAAGTTTTACACGAAGGAGGGGAAGCTTCAGCGAAAGAGAAAAAGCTTCTAAGAATTTCGCGCAATATAACGATTTTTAAGCCGTTGAGCGTTTCATTAAAGGTATCATATTAATTTTGACTTTTTATTTGTCAAATTCTGTTGCTAGATAAAAAAGATAATGCTGATCTTATTAATTGATCGAGAGGATAGTTTTGATCTGAATATTTTTCAGTTAAATACATCATTGCTTTTGAAATTTCGGATTTTGAATAATTTAATGAAACCAAAACATCACTAACATTTTGCCATTGTGTAAAATCTTGTTGCTGTTCTGATAAATTTAACTGTCCTGATGAAATTAGTTTTGAAACCTTTCGTTTTAGTTGCATGATTATTTGTTCAGCTTTTTTCTCACCAATTCCATTAATTGAACTTAGAGCTTCTTCATTTTGTGATGTTATTATTTCTATAAATCTTCCGGGTGACATTTGTGATAAAACGCTTAATGCAATGCTGGGACCAATTTTAGGACAATCTATAATCATTAAAAAAATTTGGCGTTCTGATTCATCCTGAAATCCATAAAATGACGGACCTTTTTCTTGATTCCAATGCATGTAAGTATAAATTTTTGTTTCTTTATTTAAGGTTAGATTTTTTATTTGAGGAATTTGAAATTGAAAACCAAAACCATTTGTAAATAATGTTACAGTTTTATCTGTAATTTCTGTAACTTTTCCGACTAAATAATTAAACATGATTTTTCCATAAAATATTTATTTCAAATGTTTTTCGTATAATTTTTGAATTATAACAGGATTACCTTTGCCTTTTGTTTCTTTCATTGCTTGACCAACAAAAAATTTTATTAATCGATCATTGCCGGCTAGATATTTAGCCTTTTGATCTTCGTTGTTGTTAATAATTTTAAGAACAACATTTTCTAATTCTTTTTCATCACTAACTTGCTCAAGGCCCTTTTCTTTAATTATTTCAATTGGATTTTGGCCGGTTTGTGCCATTATTTCAAAAACTTCTTGCGCGACTTTTGTATTAATTGAACCTTTATCAATTTCTTGGATTAATTGCGCAAAATTTTGATGATTGATTTTGGATTCTTCAATAGTAATTTTTTCTGTTTTTAAATAGCCAAGAACATTTCTTAAAAGCCAATTACAAATTTGTTTTGGCAAATTTACAATTTTTACGGTTTGTTCAAAAAAATCGGCAAGGTTAACATCTTCAATTAGAATTACCGCTTCATCAAAAGTTAGCTTGTAGTCTTTTATTAAACGCTCAAGTTTTTCCTGTGGTAGCTCCGGAATTTGTTTTTTGATTTCATCTATCCAATTTTGATCTATTTCTAAAACCGGCATATCGGGGTCAGTAAAATATCGGTAATCTTGAGCTTCTTCTTTTGAGCGCATGAAAATAGTTTTATGTGTTTTGGTATCCCAAGTTCTTGTTTCTTGTTTGATTTTTTTGTTGTTTAAAATTTTGTTTAATTGTCTTTCTATTTCAAAATCAATTGCTTGTCCCGCGAATTTGAATGAATTTATATTTTTAACTTCAACTTTAACGCCTAATTCTTTATCCGTTTTTTTCTTTATAGATACGTTGACATCCGCGCGAAATGAACCTTCGTCCATATTTGCGTTACTTATATCCAAGTATCTTAAAATTGAATGAAGTCTCATTAGATAAGCTTTTGCTTCTGATGATGTTTTTATTTCCGGTTTACTTACAATTTCAAGAAGTGGAACACCGCTTCTATTTAAATCAACAAGACTTTCATTATTTTTACCATGAATAACTTTTCCCGCGTCTTCTTCAATGTGAATGCGAAATAACCCAATTTTTTTTATTGAGTTGTTAGATTGTTCTACCGGAATAAAACCTTCTTGGCAAATAGGGTAGTCACCTTGCGTGATTTGATAATTTTTTGGTGTATCAGGATAAAAATAATGTTTTCGCGCAAAATCAGAAATTTTAGAAATTTTACAATTTGTAGCAAGACCTAACATAATTACGTGATCAACCACTTTTTTATTTAATACCGGAAGAGTTCCTGGATGGCCTGCGCAAACCGGACAAATGTTTGTGTTTGGTTTTGCGCCAAACTTGTTCGCGCATGAACAATAAGCTTTTGAATTTGTTTTTAATTGAGTGTGAACTTCTATTCCTATTGTCGCTTCATATTCAGGATGCTTTTCTAAAATATTTTCAGACATTTTTAACTCTCAATTTGTTCTTTGCGCATTTTAAATTGTTCTTCTTCTAAAGAAGAATTACTTTCTAAAATAATTTTAATATTTAATTTTTTTTCTAATTCTAAAATTGATTGATATTCATGGTGAATTAGGTAGCTGAATATTTTTGGAGATACCGCGAAAATAACAGAATTTTTAATATTATTTCGAATGCAATCTTCTTCAAATTTTTGTAATAATTCATAGGAAACAGTTGTTTCAGATTTTACAAATCCATAGGAATTACAAGTTGGGCAAACTTTTGTTAATTGCTGAACTAAAGTTTTCCCGGATCTTTTTCTTGTCATTTGAACGAGGCCAAATTCAGATATCTTTAAAATAACAGATTGGTATTTATCTCTCTCCCTTAACGCCCTTTCTAGATGTTTTGATAATTTTTGTTTGTTTGCGTAACTTGCCATATCAATGAAATCTATGACAATAAGTCCACCAATATTTCTTAATCTTAATTGGCGAACCGTTTCTTCAGCCGCTTCAAGATTTGTTATAAGAATTGTTTCTTCCATGCTGCCTGAACCTGTAAATTTTCCGGTGTTGACATCAATTACTGTCATTGCTTCGGCTGTTTCTATTATTAAAGAGCCACCGCATCTTAAAGAAACTTTTTTGTGTAAAGCGGACGCGATTTGTTCATCAATTTTAAATTTTTCAAAAAGACTAGGAAAGCCTTCATAGAGTTTTATTTTTGATACGAGTTCCGGAGTGTAATATTTTACAAATTTAATAATTGCTTCGTGATCTTGTTTGTTATCCGTTATTACTTCAGAAATATCTTCATCAAGATGTTCTCTTGTCGCCCTGATTGCAAGAGGAAGATCCTCATAAATTTGTTCACCAACGTTTGCTTTTTTAAACTTTTTTTGAATTGATTTCCATGAAGAGACCAGAAAGCCAAGATCTTTTTTTATGTCTTTCGCGCTTCTCTTTTCTGCTGTCGTTCTTATGATAGCGCCCATTTTTGGAGATAAGTTTTTAGCTAGGATTTCTTTTAGTCTTGCTCGTTCGTCTCTATCATCAATTTTTTTAGATACACCAATTTGAGCAATGTTTGGCATCAAAACTACAAATTTTCCGGGCAACGTAAAACAGGTTGTAAGTTTAGCGCCTTTTTCGTAGACCGGTTCTTTTAAAACTTGAACTAAAATTGAGTCACCTTCTTTAACAATTTTTTCAATAGAAATAGCTTTTTTTAATTTTTTTTCTATAGCCTCTTGTTCTTTTGTGTCGTCTATCTGTAAAAATTCTGCGGTTTTTTCAGTCGCTAAAGCGCGATCAATTTCAGTTATATGTAGAAAACCTGATTTTGCCTGACCAATGTCAACGAAAGCGGTTTGGATACCGGGAAGAACCTTTGATACTTTTCCTTTAAAAAAGCATCGTTCAAGATCCAGTTTAGATTCTGAATCAAAATAGATATCTTGTAATTTTTCATTTCGCAGTATTGCAACTCTTGTTTGCCAAGGTTCCTTATTAATTAATATTTTTTTCAATTTTGTCCCCATATTATAATTTTTTTCATAATTTTTAATTTTTTTACCTCCATAACATACAAATTAAATACAGAGTTCATTATAACTAAATTTAATGATAATTAGTAGGAAATTCGTTAGATTTGTGATAATGTGTTACTTGCTTGTTTTAAGATGTTTTCTATCAGTGTTTAATTTTTAGGGGAGATGTAATGAAAAGTTACAACATTCTATCAAAATTCTTTCTGTCATTCTTTTTTGTTTTAGTGTTACTTTTTGCCGGATGTGGAAAACAAGACAATGATTCAGGTGTCAAATTAGAAAAAGGTGAAAAAATAGCTCAGGGACAAGAAGTAGAATTAATGGCTGAAAATATTCCTTTATATGAAGAAGAGATTGAAGATTTTGATGATTCTTCAATAAATGAGTTTGCTGTTGTTGAAAATGATGATTTTAGTTTATTGGATGATTCTTCTGATAACGATTCCTTTAAAATCGCGGACTTGAGTCAAGATGATCTTTTCGCGAAAGATTTAGATGATGTTAATTGGGAAGATGAAGAATTGTTGGC
>JAUWHS010000092.1 GCA_030605785.1 bacterium | reverse complement strand
TTACGCGAAAATTAAAGGTTGGGAAATTATAGAAACCGACGAATGTATTTCCGCGGGTTCAACTTAATATTTTTTAATTTCTTCAAAATCATCAAAGTATAAAGTTTTTCCTTTTACAGAGTAATAATTCTCGTGACCTTTTCCTAATATTGCTACAATTGAATTTTTGTTAGATAATTCAGCAGCTTTTTTTATTGCTTCACTTCTGTCAGAAATACAAAAAACACTTTCTTGTGATGAATCAATTCCTTTTAAAATATCTTTTATAATTTGATTTTTATTTTCATATCTTGGATTATCATCTGTAATTATTATTTTTTTTGCATATTTAGACACAATTTTTCCCATAATAGGTCTTTTTGTTTTATCTTTGTTTCCACCACAACCAAAAACTACAATTAAATTGGAATTAAGGTTCTTTAAGGTTTTAAGCGCGGCATCAAATGAAGACGGGTTATGCGCGTAATCTACAAATGCCAAAGCTTTGTTTTTTAAAATGTGTTTTTGCATTCTTCCTGGAACGCCATTGAAAGTTTTAATTGCGTTTAAAATTTTTGTTTCAGGTAGTTTTAATTTTTTGCAGATTAAAAACGACATAATGATATTGTATGCGTTAAATTCTCCAAAAATATTATGAGTTACAATATTTTCAGAATTTAAAACATTTAAAATAAGTCCTTTAAAATTATTTTGTATGATTTTAAAATCTTTGTTTTGTGAGAAAGCTGTTAGATTGTTTAAATCTAAATTTGAAGCTATTTTTTTACACCATTCATCATCTGAATTAATAACTATTATTCCCTGTTTTTTTATATGGTCAAAAATTTTACATTTTGCGTTGAAATAGTTTTGCATATTTTCATAAAAATCCAGATGTTCCGGAGCAAGATTTGTAAAACCAATGGCATCGAATTGAATGGTATGAATTCTATCCAGGCTTAACGCATGAGCAGAAACTTCCATAACGACGTAATTAATATCTTGTTTTACGCATTCATTAAAAAACATATGTAAAAAATCACTTTGAGGTGTTGTTAATTTACTTTGTATTTCTTGATCTAATATTTTATTTTTAATTGTTCCGAGAAGAGCTGTTTTATAACCACAATTTTTTAAAATATGATCGATTAAATAAGTTGTTGTTGTTTTACCTTTTGTTCCCGTTATTCCAATTATTTTTAATTTTGGCGCCGGATTATTTAGCGCTTTGCTTGAAAGTTCGGCTAAAGCTTTTCTTGGATTGTCTACAAATAAATAGGTTATATTTTTATGTTTAATTATTTTTTCGTTTGTTTTATCAAGAACTATTTTTGTAGCGCCATTTTTGATTGCTTGTTCAATGTAAGAAGTTCCTTTTTGGCCAAAGCCTTTAATCGCAATAAACGTTGAGCCTTGAGTGACGTTATCCGTATGACAGGTAACTGGGTATTTTTGTGGAAACAAATTTTTCATTTTTGCGCTTTTCTATTTATGTTTTTTAATTAGTAGATGTTAGTCAAATAAGAAAATTAATTTTATAAATATGTGTATTTGTAAGTTGGTATTTAATACCATTGACAAGCCCTGTAGGGGCGACTTTTTTTAGCCTCGGGTGTAGCCGTTTCGGCGTAACCCGTGGTCAAAGGGTTATCACCAACATCCAAAGCCCCGGTAGGGGCGACACATAAAATTTCAAATTAATTTAATTCTGTCGCCCCTACCGGGGCTCGGTTGTGAATGATGTTCTTATACCACGGGTTACGCCGAAACGGCTACACCCGAGGCTAAAAAAAGTCGCCCCTACAGGGCTTGTCAAAGATATTATTAAGTTAACATATATTATCAAAGATGAATTTTGCCTTTTTTAATTTCCTTATTCGGCTAGAAGTTAAATAATTATACTGTTTTAAAATTAAAAGGAAATTTGGAAGATTGATGTCGCAAATTTATATGTTATGTAAAGTTGCGTTTTGTTTTCATCTGGTCGGACAATTTATAAATGTACCAAAATAATACATTTTGTTTCAAGGGTCTGCTACTCATACTTAACATGATGTGAGGGTATGGGTTACCAACAATTTTGTTGGTAACGTTTGAGGATTTTCAAGAAAGGCTTTATTAGCGTGCTTTTTGGATGTGGACAACTTTTTAGCATTTCTATTTGTAGTAAAATATTAGGTGTAAAAATTTGGGGTAAAATCTTCAAATTTATATTTTTAGGGTGGCCTATTTAAAGAAATTGATTGTAAATAAGTTTCAAATGATAAATTTTGTCTTGTTGTGAAAATCTGTTTTGATAATGTTAAATAAAAAATTTGAAGTTTGGTATAATTTTGATTTTTTATGTTTTAGCATTTAAGCTGTTGTTTTTAGTTGAGAATATATAGTGTATTTAGGGACTTTCTTAAATTTAATAGGATTTTTTGTTATGGATGAAAAAAGTAAAGATTTGCAAGATGTGGTTGGTTCGGAAGTTGTTGAAAAAATATCCAAAGAATTAGCTAATCAAGATAAGAAAATTGATCTAAAAGATTTAACTGAAATATTGCAAAAAGAGGGAAAAAAATTAATTGAGGTTAAAGAGCTAAAACAAGACATGCAAAATAAACTCAATTATTCATTGAAAGAATTGGTGGATTTGAGAAAAGAAATTGTAGATAAAATTGAAAATATCGCGGCTCAAATGGAAGTTGTTAAAAAAAAGATTGAAACGATAAAAAAATCAGGAAAAATTAAAATTAATGAAGAAGATGAAAAGAAAAATGAAGAGGGTGTGAAGCAATACATGTTTTTATTGCAAAATATTCTAAGTGAGGTTACATCTCAATTACAATATTTCGCGACTTATTTCTCGGATAAAAAACCTGAAAAAATCGTTGTTCCTAAAAATGAATCGGATGATTTTATTCAATACATGTCAGGACAAGTTAAAAGTATGAGCAGATATATAAAAAATGTTCGAAAAAATTTAAATATTATTTTTTCCAGATATCAAATTAGTTTTAAAAATGAAATAAGTAATTTAGAACATTTGCAGCAATATTTAAAAGCTTTAGAACTTGCAGATAAACAACAAAAATAGTTTAAATTATTTATTATTTTCAGTAAGATTTTGTATGAAAAAGGTTCTTTATGAGAGTTGTAATTCAAAGAGTCAACCAGGCTTCAGTTGAAATTGATGGTAAATTAGTTTCAAAAATTGATAAAGGGCTTTTAGTTTTAGTTGGCATAAAGTCAAATGATACTTTGGATCAATGCGATTATTTAATTAATAAAATTTTAAATCTTAGAATTTTTGAAGATGAACATTTTAAAATGAATAAAAGTGTTTCAGATTTAAATTTAGAAATTCTTCTAGTTTCTCAATTTACTCTTTATGCCGATTGTAAAAAAGGAAATCGTCCATCTTTTATAAACGCCATGCCTCCTGCTCAGGCAAAAGAATTTTATCAAAAATTTGTTGATCAATTTAAGCAAAAATATACAAAAGTGAAAGATGGTATTTTTGGCGCATACATGAAAGTAAATCTGATTAACGATGGTCCGGTTACAATAATTTTGGATTCTTAGTTGCAAAATCTAAATAAACGTGTATTTTTTTAAAACGTTAATTATCGAGTTGTGTTTCAGTTAACCTTTTTTTTCCGAGGATACTTGTGTTATGAGAAAGATATCTAAGTTTATTATTGTTTGTTTTCTTTCTATTTTTACTTTGAAGTCTGTGGATTGTGGAGTGGATAATGAATGCCTTTCCGCTAATTTAGATTTGTTAGAAAAAAATTATAGTTGGTTGGATTTTTCTTTGCTGACAGATAACAGAGAGCATCACGAATTGTTGATTTTATACATGCGAGAAATGACCAAAATTTTGGAAGATTATTATAAAGATACATCAGAATCTAATAGGAATAGAATTATAGATATGGCGTTAAAACCCTTTAGCCAATTGGCTAATTTCTATAAATATGATGATAATAAAGATAAGAGAAGTATATATAATTATTATAAAAACTATATGTATTTTGGAGACGAAAACTATATATATTTTAGAGATAAAAACTATAAATGTTTTAGAGAATTTGAACCTAGATATAAATTTGAATCTAAAAATAAAAAGGCATCTGTATACATAGCAATGGAAGATTTATTAATTGTTGGGATAACAAACAATATCGAGAAATTTATAGAAATAGCATTTGAATATTTTAATTTTTTTATGGAAGATGATTGTTCATGTAATATTTTATTTGCTTTAGTGGATCAATGTCCATTATTAACTGACGATCAATCTACGTTTGTTAATAAGCAAGCTTTATCTTGGATTAACAATCATTTGTTTTATGCTCGCGCTGATGAGAGACGGCGATCTGTGGAGCTTTTGAAAAAATTAATAAATCAAGAGGTTCCCGAAGCGATTAATTTTGCGCGCGAAACTGTTAACGCATATAAAAAAGCAAAAGAAATTGTTGAGCATAGGAAGCCTTATTCGTCTCTAGGTGAATTGACAAAGGAAGAAATAGAACATATAGGTTATTCTTTTGGTTGGAGATTGGATAATGGAACGATAAAAAGTTTAGTGAAAGAAATTGAAGATGCAATTGCTGAACTATAAAACTTAGTTATAGAACATAAGTTCCGCAATTAATTTCAATTATGGAATTTGTGTTCTATTTTTACTTGGCTTCAAGGTCAGTTGTTAGAAATTCTTTTAAAAATGTATTGCGTTTAATTGTTTTATTATTTTTTATTCCCATTGCGATTGCTTTAGTTTGTCCTAACAAAATACAAAGTTTTTTTGCTCTCGTTATTGCCGTGTAGATTAAATTTCTTTGTAACAAAATAAAATGTTGCATAAAAATGGGAATAATAACCGCGCCGAATTCTGAACCCTGACTTTTGTGAATTGAGATAGAATATGCCAAAACTAATTCGTTTAGTTCAGCAAAATCATATTCTAAGCATCTATCATTAAAGTTGATTTTTATTATTTGATCTACTTTGTTTATATCTTCTATGTATCCCATATCACCATTGAAAACATATTTGTCGTAGTTATTTCTTATTTGCATAACCCTGTCGCCAACTTTATAGTATTGTCCAAAGCGCATGATTTGTTTGTTTTCATCGTTTCCCGGATTCAGAATCATTTGTAATTCTTGATTGATTCTTTGTGTTCCCGCTATCCCCTTGTTCATAGGTGTTAATACTACGGTGTCTTTTGGTGAAATGTTATATTTTTGCAATGTAGAAGAATAAATTTTATGTAAAATAGGAAAAATATCTTCAGGTTCTTCAATTTTTTTATAGAAAAAATCTTTTCTTTGTTTTGCGCTAACTGTTGTTGGAAATTCACCTTTATTTATTTTATGCGCGTTTACAATAATAAGACTATCTTGTGCTTGGCGGAAAATTTCAATAAGTTTTACAACAGTAATTTTTTCCGAGTTAATTAAATCTTTTAAAATATTTCCAGCTCCAACTGAAGGAAGTTGATCAATATCTCCAAGTAAAATTAAATGCGCGTTTATTGGAAGAGCTTTTAATACTGAATGCATTAAAAAGACGTCTATCATTGATGCTTCATCAATAACCAAAAAATCTAAATCTAAAGCATCTTGTTCGTTTTTATTAAATCCCATTATAGTTGGGTTGAATTCTAATAAACGATGCAGCGTGGAAGTATTTCTATGTGTACTTTCAAACATTCTTTTTGCCGCTCTACCTGTTGGCGCCGCGAGTTTAAAGCTAACTTTATTTTCTTCGAGAACATCTAAAAGTTTTTTTGTTAAAGTTGTTTTTCCTGTTCCCGGTCCACCTGTTATTATTGTAATTTTATTTTGAAGACAAGTTAAAATTCCCTTTTGTTGTTCTTCGTTTAAACATATTGAATTATCAGGTACACGAATTTGATTATAGACCTTGCTAATGTCAAATATTTGTTCTGTTTTACTTGGTGTTTTATTTAATTTAAATATTTTGCTAGCAATACCTTTTTCAGAAAAGTAAAATTTTGGCAGTGTAATAAAATGTTTTTCATTGTGTTCAATTAATTTTATTTTATCTTGATTATACAATTCTCTTAGCGCTTTTTTTATTAAATCGACGGCTTGCGCTTCTTCTAGTTCAAGTATTTTAATTACATTTTTTTGAGCGTTATTGAGCTCTAAATAAAGATGACCATTATTTGTAGCTTCGTTAATACTGTAAAGAATTCCAGCCTGAACGCGATATAAAGAGTTTTTTTCAAATCCGAGATTAAGCGCTATTTGATCTGATGTTTTAAACCCTATTCCCCAAATATCATCAACAAGTCTGTATGGATTTTCTTGTATTTTTTCAATTGATTGATTTCCGTATGTTTTAAAAATTTTTACAGCGTGTGAAGTTGGAACATCCCGAGACTTTAAAAAGACCATAACCTGAGCAATTTCTTTTTGATCTTCCCAGGCGTCAATTATAAGTTCAACTCGCTTTTTACCTATTCCTTCAACTTCACTTAATCTATTTGGATTTGCGTCTATAATTTCTAATGTTTTTTCTTCAAAATGATCGACAATTTTTGACGCGTACTTAGGACCAATTCCTTTTATTAGTCCTGAGGATAGATATTTTTTGATTCCTAATGTTGTTGTTGGTGGTTGCGCTTTACATTCTTTTGCCGTGAATTGACGGCCGAATTTTTTATGAAATGTCCAAGTTCCTTTTAGGCAGACGTATTCGCCCTGATGAACCTCGGGCATGTAACCTTGAACGGTTACTGATTCTTTAGAATTTATTTTTAAAGAAAAAACCGAAAATCCGTTTTCTTCATTTTTGTAAATTACTTTTTCCAGGTTTCCGGATATTTCGGTTATTTCCTCCATAAAAATTTGCCTTTATTTTTTATTTTGCGCTTGTTCAAGTTGTTTTTTAATTTTTATTTTTATAACGAAATCTTTGTATGCTTTTTTAGCTTCATCCGACATATTATATAACACGTCTTTCATAAATGTTGTAAAATCATTTGCT
>JAUWHS010000027.1 GCA_030605785.1 bacterium | reverse complement strand
CTACGCTGTTTTTTCTAAGCTGCTTTTGATCATCAATTTTTTTTCTTAAAGCTTTTTTTTCAAACCGTGTTTGCTCAGCTCCTAAAAAAGGAATTCTTCCTTCTCTTATGGCATGAAGATAATCATCACCTTCATAAGTTTTAGGAATGGCTTCATATTTTTTTACTGCTTCCTCAGGACTTAAACTATCAACCCATTTTTGTGTTGCAGTCTTAAATTTTCTTCCATCTAAATTTTCTAAAATCGTTTTATCTTTTATCTTTTTCTTCTCTTCTTCTAATTTTTCGCTTTCTTCTTCCCGTTTTTCATCACGAGTTTTCAATTTATAACTTTCTGTATTTTTAGTTGCTTGAGCATCTTTTTTTAGACTTTCTAAAGCTTCTATTTGCATCTTAGTACGCTCAATCTTATCTTCAGGCCTCTTACCCGTAATTTTTCTAGATCCCTTATCAGGCATTTTTTTTTCAAATCTCTTATTTTTAACAGCGCGTTTTAATTCTCGCTTACGTTCTTGTATCTGAAAATTTATTTCATCTAAAGTTTTTGGACCATAATTTCTTCTAATATTTGTTTCAATTTCTTCACTTTTTTTTCGATCCCTTTCTTTTATTCTTTTTTTAGACTCTTGCTCTAATTCTTTTATTTTTTTATCTAATTCTTTTCCTGCCTTTTTAGCTTCCTTTTTTTCTTTCCTTGCCATTTTTTTTGTGTCTGCGGCAAGACCTTCTTTTTTAATAGATTCAGATCTATCTATTTCTCTTCTTTCCGGTCTCCTCCAGTCCAATGCTTTTGCCGCAGCTTTAATTTTTTCATAAACTGTTACTTTTTTATCCACAGGAATTTCTTTTATTTGCTCTTGATAACGAGCCTTAAACCCTTTTTCCCTTCTTTTTATCTTTTTTACTTGTTCTTGTTTTTGACTACGCGCTTTAGGTCGACTTGTTTTCATACAAAAACACGAATCCGAAAAAACAAAAGACAAAAACAACAATAAAATTATTTTGGATTGTTTCATCACAACTCCCCTACATAAAAAAAACCTAATTTATAAATATTAATCTTATGAATAATGATCACTTAATGCATTTTTAGCTGCTTTTAATTTTTTATCGTATTCTTTTCCTTGTCTAGAAATACGAGCCAATTCTTTTTTATACTCATTTTTCTTTGCAACATCATCAATTTCTACAAACATATTACTATTAACATTAAGTTGCTTTTGATAAAATTCAATCTCAATTTCAAGTCTTTTGACTGTCCTAACCTCTTCTTTGTCCTTAAAATCTCGCTCAGTTTTCTTTAGAGCTTTATTGTTTTCTTCTAATTCCTTATTATTTTGCTCTTTATTTTTTCTAGTTTTTTCTAAATCTTCTTTAGTTTTTTCTATATAACCGGAAAACATAAGCCTATTATTGCTAGTGCGTATATTACTTCCTAGTTCTTTTTCTTCTGTTTTAACCTTTTCAAGTTCATCTTCAAATTTTCTTAGATCTCTTTCAAGTTTCAAAATTTCTTCGTCTATTTTTTTCCGATCTTCGACTAAACGACCTCTGCCTTTAATAATTCTTTCTCTTGATACTTCATATTCTTCTAATTCTTTTTTTTCTATTTCTTTTTCTTCATCTTCTTTTCGAACCTTTTGCATCTCTGATAATTTAATTTCAGCCTCACTCAACTTAATAACAGTTGACACTTTAGTTTTTCTAAATTCTTCAGCTTGCTTTTCCTGCCCCTTAAGTGTTTTGTTTAGTTCGCTTCTTTCGCTTCTCCTTTTTCCCTTTATACTTTTTTCGGTTTCCTCAATTTCTGAATCAATGGTTTTTAATTTACCATCTACTTTCAATAAATCTTTATTAAAAATTTCAATATCTTTTTCAGTTTTTGCTTGTTCAAGATTTTTTTCTACTTTTTCTAAAGCATTTTTATGTTTTTCTAACCATTTTTTAGAATACTCTAAGTCCTTGGGAGCAACGTCTAAATTATTGTCTACATCTTCTGCGCTCCTCGTCGTTTTATATTCTTTTCCATTTACTTTATATACTGTTTTATCTGCTTCAATCGCTTCACGTTCGGCATTAAGTTTTTCTATTGTCTTTTTAAATCTCTTCACACTGTCTTCAGCGCTCACTATCTCTTTCTGCAATACTCTTTTTTCTTTTTCGAAAATCCTGATTCGACCCTCCGGAGTCTTCATTTCTTCTTTTTCAATATCTTTTTCAAATTCCTTCAAAGAATCTTCAACAAGTCTCAAAGCCTTATTTGTTGCGCCTATCAAACCGGATTTTATTTCTCTACCCTGTTCTGTTTTTACTTCTTCTAAATTCTTTATCCCTTCTTTCAAAGATTTCTTTTCTTCTTCCAAAGAACGCCTTTCTCCTTCAAAATCCCTGATTTTTTCTTCCGGAGATAATTTAGTTTTTTTTATCGCCTCTCTTCTTTTTTCAATACCTCTTTTTCGTGTTTCCAAAATCTTTTCCAATTCTAAAACCATATCCTTTGGAACTTCCATCACTTCCTCAGAAGATTTTTTGGGCTCTTTTTCCAATTCCAAGGAAATAGTTCTTTTAGGTAACTCTTTCTTTTTTTTCTTTTTTAAAGAAGTTACTTCAGCCTTAGCGCGAGAAGTAAGTTCTTCTTTAGCAGAAACAGCTGACTTCTTTGCGCTTCTTAACCTCTCCTTAATACTTTTAGAAAAACCTGTTTCAACTGACATAAGTGATATGGATATAAACAAAATAATAAAACTGTAAAAATTTAACTTTTTCACGAAAATCTCCCCTTTTTAGTCTAAAAATTATTGTTTAAAAAATACTACAAATAAAACAACATAAATTTCATATTACTCTGATAGCATTGAATAATTCAATAAACTCATCTAAAACTCAAAATATAGCCCCCAATATTTCTAATTGATCAAAAAATGCTAAAATATGAAGCGCTGCTTAATTTATTAGATTTTTAATTAGATTTAACCGGAGTAAAAAATGTTAAAAGAGACTCAAACCGTTTATTGCGGACAAGTGGATGAAAATCATTTAAATAAAGAAATCTATTTGTCCGGTTGGGTCAATCGACGCAGAGATTTAGGACAATTAATTTTTATAGATTTGCGTGACAGAACAGGAATCGCGCAAATTATTTTCGACCCTAAAGACAATTCTCAAGCAACAAAAATTGCTCATACTTTAAGACCGGAATTTGTAATTTCGGTAAAAGGTAAAGTTGTAAAACGTAAAGATCCAAATGATAAAATCAAAACGGGACAATTCGAACTACAAGTTCAAGATATTGAAATTTTAAATAAATCAGAAACTCCCCCTTTTCCTCTCGATGATGAAACAAAGGTTGATGAAGAATTAAGATTAAAATATCGTTATCTGGATCTACGAAGATCTAAAATGCAAAAACTCATGAAGTTGCGAAATAATACAATTTTCGCTATTCGACAATATTTAAATAATCGGGATTTTTATGAAATAGAAACTCCGATTTTAGCAAAAAGTACACCTGAAGGCGCTCGTGATTTTTTGGTTCCATCAAGAATTACTCCGGGAACTTTTTACGCGCTCCCGCAGTCCCCACAAACCTATAAACAACTTTTAATGTGCGCGGGAATAGATAAGTATTTTCAAATCGCGCGCTGTTTTAGGGATGAAGATTTCAGATCAAACCGACAACCTGAATTTACACAACTCGATATGGAAATGTCTTTTGTAACAGAACGAGATATTCAAACAACTTGTGAAGGTTTGATTAAAGATGTTTGGAAAACAATCTTAAATAAAGAAATCAAAACACCGTTTGCGCGATTAACTTATGATGAAGCTTTTTCTAAATACGGTTCAGACAAGCCGGAACTTCGTTTTGGTATGCGCATAAATGATTTAACAAAAATTTTCGAAAAAACAGATCTTAAGTTTCTAAAAACTGTTATTGATAATGGTGGAAAAATAGGCGCGATAAAAATTGATAATAAAAGTTTCAGTCGCTCAGAAATAGATAACTGGACAAAAACCGCAAAAGATTTGGGCGCGAGTGGATTAGTTGCTTTAAAATTTAAAGAAAATAATTCAGTTGATTCAAATATCGCGAAATTTTTACCGGAAGACTTTTTTGAACAATTAAAAAAAGAAATCAAAAATCTAACAAACAAAGACATCATCTTTATTGTCGCGGGAGAATATGAAAAATCCTGGGATGTTTTAGGACGATTAAGAATAGATTTAGGAAAACAACTTAATCTAATAAACGAAAAAGAATTTAATTTCGCGTGGATTACAGATTTTCCATTACTCGAATGGTCACAAGAAGATAAACGTTTTTATGCCAAACACCATCCTTTTACAAGTCCGCAAGAAGGTTGGCAAGATATGGCACCCAAAGAAATTAAAGCGAGGGCTTACGATTTAGTTTGTAACGGTGAAGAATTAGGTGGTGGCTCAATTCGTATTCACGATCCGGAAATTCAACTTGAAATGTTTAAATTTTTAGGAATAGATAAGAAAGAAGCTGAAGATAAATTTGGATTTTTACTTGAAGCGCAAAAGTTTGGTTTTCCTCCTCATGGAGGAATCGCGTTTGGAATTGATAGATTAATTATGATTTTAGGTAAAACAAATTCAATAGCGGATGTAATAGCCTTTCCGAAAACAACAAAAGGCAAATGCTTAATGATGGAAAGTCCCGCTCAAGTTGATAAAAAACAATTAGATGATTTGAAGATAAAAACGATTAAATGAAACCAACAAACAGACAATATCGTTTTTTTATAATAACAATCGCAACCGGCTCAATTTTCTTATTGAGCTGGTTTGAACTTTTTTTACAAAAAAAGCAACATCTCATTGGTTTAGGTATTAATAAAGTTTTTTTGTTCTTTCTAATTAATCTGCAAATTATAATCCTTGCCACATTGCTTTTTCTGATAATAAAACAAAGTATAAAACTTATTGTTGAACGCAAAAGAAAAATACCGGGCTCACTTTTTAAAAAAAATCTACTATTCGCATTCACAATCTTTTCTGTAATCCCTTCTATTTTTGTTTTTTTTATTGCTACAAAATTAATCACAAAAAGTATCGATAACTGGTTTGACGCGAGAATTGGAGTTGGAATTGAAAACAGCTTAAAACTCCATGAACTCCAGACAGAAAAACAAAGAAATAAATTAAACAAAATTGGAAATTTTATTTTTCCTTATTTTCAAAAAGAAAATTCAGTTAAAGAAATAAAAAATAAATTTGAAGAAATAAAAAAAACAAACCAAAACATAAATAATTACCAATTTTATATCTGGCAAAAAAACGGCGCTAAATTCTTTGGTTCTATTGGAAATGAAGTAAATAAATGGAGGGAATATCGTATACATAATGATAGATCAACCAAAAGGCTTAGAAACGACTTTTTCAAAATAATGGATACCAAAAATCAACAAACAAAAATATTTGATTTTTATGGATCTTTGTACCTAGTTAAGCCATTCGAAGGAAAATTAATAGTTTTAGTTCACCGTTATCCTAAAAAAATTAGAGACAGTTTAATTGAACTTCAAAATTCTTTTTATGATTATCAACAAATAAAATCTATGCGCAACCCAATAACTTGGGGTTATTTGTTTACATTCATTTTAATCACCTTACTTATTTTGTTTTTAGCAATCTGGTGCGCGTTTTATCTCGCGAAGGGAATAAGCAAACCAATACAAGAACTTTTAAAAGCAATAGAAAAAGTAAGGCGTGGAGATTGGGATGTAAAAGTTAATTATTATCCCAAAAATGAACTTAAAACTCTTTCTATTGGTTTTAACGAAATGACAAAAGTATTAAAAGAGGTACACAGAAAATTAGAAGCCAAAAACAAAGAAATGTCCGCTATTTTAGAAAATATAAAAGCATCTGTATTTTTTGTTAATAAATTTGGAAGAGTTTTGACTTATAATTCAGCATCCAAAGATTTAGTTCAAAAATATTTAGGTTTAAGCCGATTCAAGAATAAAAAAATTAATTTTTTTGGTTATCAGGTTCAAAAAACTTTTTTTGATCTTTCAAAAGAACTTATTAAATCTGAAAAAAATCAACTTACAAAAGAAATATCATTCCCTTTTCAAAACGAATCAAAAACATTTATGATCCACCTAACATTTATTGAAAATTCGTATCAATTTTCCCAAGAGGGTCTTTTAATTGTAATTGAAGACTTAACCGATATTGTTAAAGCAAACAAAATAAAAACATGGCAAGAAGCCGCAAAACAAATAGCGCATGAAATTAAAAACCCTTTAACACCGATTCAACTGGCAACACAAAGATTACAACGAAAATTCAAAAAGGAGCAAAAAGAGGATACAACGTCAGTCGAATGCACCAACACAATCCTTAATCACGTAAAAATAATAAAAGACCTTATTACACATTTCTCAAACCTCTCAACTATGCCGGCGAGCAATCTTGAACCGGCGGATATAAATAAATTAATAAAAGAAACAGGAGTTCTTTATGAAGTAAGTTACCCTGACTTTAATTTTGATTACAAATTACAAGGTTTTTTACCTTTAATAAAATTGGACAGAAAAAAAATAAAAAGAGTTCTTGTAAATTTAATTGATAACAGTATCCGGGCAACGCAAGAATTAAAACAACAAGAAAATCAAACTTCAAACCAACTTCAACCTTCGATAAAAATTAAAACATCTTTTAAAAAAGGATTAAACCAAATTGAATTACTAATTTCAGATAACGGTCCGGGAATTCCAAAAGACGTAAGAAATAAATTATTTTTACCCTACGTTTCAGGAAGTAAAAAAAATATGGGTTTAGGCTTAGCAATAGTAAACGACATCGTTACACAACTTAATGGAACAATAAAACTTATCCCATCAAATCAAGGCGCGACTTTTCAAATATTATTACAGGTATGAAAAGAAAATTGATTTTTGCGTTTCTTTTTTTTAACTTGTTTAAGTTGTGGTCGTCAAATTTATATTTTTAAAACCTTTTTAAAAGGGGAAGAAAATGAAAAAAAATATTTCATTAGGAGTAACAGGCTTTTTAGTCCTGGCAATGCTTTCATCATGTTGCGATTTCTGTTCCAAAAAAGATTCTGATACAAAAACAAAAAAAATAGAAACAAAAAAAGGAAAAAAAGTCGCGCATATGACACCGGACGGCCTAAAATACGAAATATTAAAAGAAGCCACTGAAACATCAAAAGTCGCGCAAACAGGAAATAAAGTTACCGTTCACTATACAGGTTGGATAGATGAAAAAGGTGAACCGGGAACAAAAATAGACAGCTCAGTTGATAGAGGTCAACCATTCACATTCACACTTGATAAAAAACAAGTAATCGTTGGATTCAACGAAGGAATTAAAGAAATGAAAGTCGGAGAAACAAGAAGATTAAACATTCCTTCTAAACTTGCTTATGGATCTGCCGCGATTGGAAATATAATTCCCGCGAATTCAAATTTAATTTTTGATATCGAATTAATTGAAGTTGCATAGCTATTCTTAAAAAATAAATGGGAGCGTGAAAAACGCTCCCCATCTCTTTAACAAAAGGATTCAAAATCATGAAAAAAATATATGCGCCATGGCGACACAAATATGTTTCAGGTACTGCGCATGTTGAAAACGAAAAAAAGAAAAAAAATAAAAATGAATGTCCGTTTTGTAATCAATTTGCGGAAAACAATGATGAAAAATATTTCATAATAAAAAGATTCAACAATTGCGCTCTAGTAATGAATCTTTATCCATACAACGCAGGTCATCTTATGGTGATCCCATTTGAGCATAAACCTGACTTTCAAGATTTTTCTTCTGATATTCGAAATGAAATGATGGATGCTGTAAATAG
>JAUWHS010000044.1 GCA_030605785.1 bacterium | reverse complement strand
TCAAGGTTTTGGTATTGCAGCTTTTGTTGAAAGTAATCCAGGTTTGGTCTTGAACCCGGGTTGGGGTTTTAAGCTTACAACTACATTAATCTTGAGTGTTGGATCAATGTTTGTTATGTGGTTGGGTGAGCAAATTAATTCTCATGGTCTTGGAAATGGTAGCTCAGTTATAATTTTTGCCGGTATTGTTGCCGGTTTGCCTGATGCTATAATTAAGTTGGCTCACTTTGTCATGGAGGGTCAAACTGATCCTTTAATTGCTGTTTTGTTGGCTGTGATAACTGTACTAATTATTGTATGTGTTATTTTCTTGGAAAAAGGTGAGCGCAGAGTCCCTGTCCAATACGCGAAAAGAGTAGTTGGTCAAAAAGTCTATGGTGGACAAAGTTCTTACATTCCTTTAAAACTGAATCCTTCAGGTGTTATTCCTGTTATTTTTGCCAGTTCCCTTTTGACATTTCCGATGACAATTGTTGGAGCCTTAGCGAGCAGATTTCCTTCATTAACAATTGTTTCTGAGTGGTTAAATACGGGAGCGTTACATTATTCTTTAATGGCTGCTTTGATTATATTTTTCTCGTTTTTTTATACAGCGGTTATTTTTAATCCTGCGGAACTGGCTGACAATATTAGAAAATCAGGTGGTTTTATTCCTGGAATTAGACCAGGTAAACGAACAGCTGAGTTTTTTGATTATCTTCTAACTCGTCTTGGTTTGCCCGGTTCTATTTATTTAGCATTGCTAGCGATTTTACCTGGAATATTAAGACATTTTATTGCGTTTCCTATGATATTTAGTGGTATTAGTCTTTTAATTGTTGTTGGTGTTGCGATGGATACTTCTTCACAAATTGAATCCCACTTAATTGAAAGAAAATATGAAGGCTTTTTGTCAACAGGCAGATTAAAGGGAAGATTAGGTAGATAGCAATGAGTAAGAAAGATTTAAGCAAAACAATATTTTCCTTTTTTGGCCCTCCGGGTTGCGGTAAAGGAACATTATCTGAGCGAGCTGTTGAAAGGCTTGATTTTGAAATGCTTTCTACTGGTAATTTGTGTCGCCAACATATTTCGCAAAAAACAGAATTAGGTAAAATGCTTAATCGTTTTATTGAAAAAGGTGATCTTGTTCCGGATGAATTGATTACGGATATGGTTAAAGATTGGCTTAAATCTCAAGAGGCGCAAGATAAAACAATTATTTTAGATGGTTATCCAAGAACAAAAAGGCAAGCAGAGCTATTTTATAGTGTATTAAAAAGTGAATTTCCTGAATATAAATTTAGAGTAATTTTAATTAATCTTGCTGAAGATACGATTGTTGAAAGACTTTCCGGTCGCTTGGTTTGCGACAACAAAGAGTGCCAAAATGTTTATAATCTTTCAACGTTGGCAGATAAAGACGTTAAAGAATGTTTAAAATGTGGTGGCAAATTAATTAGAAGAGATGATGATAAAGAAGAAATTGTTCGCGCCAGACTTAAAAATTATGCTGATTATAGTTCAAACATTTTAGATTATTACAAATCCGTTGGTCAGGATATTGAAGAGTTAAATATTGACGGTTTATCTGTTGATGAAGTCTTTGAAAAATTTAGATCTATTTTATAGTTGCTTATGATTATTATAAAAAATAAGTTGGCTATAGATAAAATGAGAGTTGCGGGACATCGGTTAGCTAATATTTTACAAGATATTGCGCCATTTGTAATTCTTGGAGCCGATACGGCAAGTTTAGATGGACGTATTGAAACGAGTATGTTAAAGGTTGGATTAAAACCTGTGTGCAAGGGATACAATGGATACTGCCATGCAACTTGCATATCTTTGAATGATGAAATTGTTCATGGGGTTCCAAGTAAGAAAGTGGTTTTAAAATCTGGAGATTTTGTTAAAATTGATGTTGTTGGATCTTATGAAGGTTACTGCGCGGATATGACCCGTTTCTATTTTGTAGGTGAAGTCAAGCCTATAGTTAAACGTTTAGCTCAGATAGCTCAAAGAGCTCTTGATGCTGCAATTGACATAGCAAAACCTGGAATTCATTTGTATGATTTGTCTGCAAAAATTCAAACCATTGTTGAAAGCGCGGGTTTTAATGTTGTGAGAGATTTTGCGGGACATGGGATTGGCAAAAATTTGCATGAGTCTCCGGAGATTCCTAATTTTGGTTACGCCGGTCAGGGGCCGATTTTGAAAGAAGGTATGGCTTTAGCGATAGAGCCAATGATAACTCAAGGTAGTTGGGATATTAAAATTGGAAAAGATGGATGGACAGCAAAAACGAAAGATGGAAGTCTTTCGGCTCACGTTGAAGATACAATTGTTATAACAAAAAATGGGGCAGAAATTTTAACTAGGTTGTAAGTTTTGGAAGGCTTGATTTTATTATGAAAAAAAAAGAAGGCGTGATTATAATTGATGGAGCAGTAGAAAAAGCTTTGCCGAATGCAATGTTCCAAGTGAAACTTGAGGGGGGACATACAGTTTTAGCTCATGTTTCAGGTAAGATGCGTATGCATTACATAAAGCTTTTACCTGGAGACAAAGTTGCGGTTGAGTTGTCGCCTTATGATTTAACTAAAGGTAGAATTATTTCCAGATATAAAATTTAAGAAAGATAAGCGATGAAAGTAAGAACTTCTGTTAAAAAAATTTGTACTGAGTGTAAGATAATAAAGCGAAAAGGCGTTATTAGAGTTATTTGTAAGAAGAACCCTAGACATAAACAACGTCAAGGTTAATTTTAGTGTTTGTTGAAGTTTTAATCTTTGGAAAGGTTTAGATGGCCCGTATTGAAGGTGTAAATTTACCAAAAGAAAAGCGTGTTGAATTTGGTTTAACATATATTTATGGTATAGGTTTAACCAGTTCAAGAAATATATTAAAAGTTACAAAGGTTAGTCCGGACGTTCGTATAAAGGATTTAACTGATGCTCAGGTTGTATCCATTCAGAGAGAGATTTCAGGTAAGTATAAGGTTGAAGGTGACTTAAGAAAAGAAGTTACTTTAAACATTAAACGTCTTCAAGAGATTGGTTCTTATCGAGGATGGCGTCATAAAAAATCTTTGCCTGTAAGGGGACAAAGAACAAAAACAAATGCTCGAACAAGAAAAGGCCCAAAAAAAGCAGGTGGCCAAATCTCACTTAAAAAAGCTGTAAGCAAGAAGTAACATTGAAAAGGTAAAGTAATATGGCTTATAAGAAAAAAAGTAAAAAGAAACAGCTAAAAAATATTGATGCTGTGGTGGCGCATGTTAGATCTACTTTTAACAATACAATTGTATCAATCACAAATATGGAAGGTGATGTGTTGTTGAGAGGTAGCTGTGGGGAATTAGGTTTTAAAGGAGCAAGAAAAGGGACTCCTTTCGCGGCAACACAAGTTGCGGGTCGCTTAGCCAAAGAAATGGTTAATATGGGGGTCAGAGTTATGGAAGTTAACTTGCAGGGTCCCGGATCAGGTAGAGATTCTGTTGTAAGAGCATTTCAATCTTCGGGATTAAATGTTTCTGTTTTGAGAGATGTTACTCCATTGCCACACAATGGTTGTCGTCCTCCAAAGAAGCGTAGAGTTTAATTTGATTGTTATTTTTCAAATGAATTTGGTTGAATAAGAGGTAATAAGGTCACATGACAAATTTTATTGGGGCATGCAAAAAATGCCGACAAGTTGGTGAAAAGTTACATTTAAAAGGTACTAAGTGTCGTACCGCGAAATGTCCATTAGAAGTTCGTCCTACAACTCCGGGACAACATGGTAAAAAGATAGGCACAAAAAAAATATCTGAATATGGAAAGCAGTTAAGGGAAAAACAAAAAGTTAAATTGATGTATGGAGTTTTAGAAGGTCAATTTAGACGATTCTTTAGTTTAGCGGCAAAACAAAAGGGTGTTACAGGTGAAATTTTACTTAGTTTGCTTGAACGCCGCTTAGACAATGTTTTGTATCGCTTGAAAATGTCTTTTTCCAGAAAACAAGCTCGTCAGATGATTGTTCATGGTGATGTTCTTGTAAATGGAAAACGCGTAACGACCCCTTCTTATATCACAAAAGAAAATGATGTTGTTTCTTTATCTGAAAAGATTTTGAACAATAGTGTTTTTATGGCAAGTGTTATCAATAAAAGAATTAATATGGGTATTCGAGTTCCTGAGTGGTTAGAACTTCAAAAAAAAGATTACAAGGGAATTATTTTAAGAGACCCGGAAAGAAGTGATGTTACAGCTCCAATAGAAGAACATTTAATTGTTGAGTTGTATTCTAAATAATAGTTAGTGAGAAGTTTAATCAGTTGATTTTTATAAGTCACATGGAGGCTTGATGTTGGAACGAATATATAAACCGCTAACATTACCTAAACTAAATTGGAATAAGAAGTTATCCACCGATACCTTTGGAGAGTTAGTTGTTGAACCGTTAGAGCCGGGTTATGGTCTTACTTTAGGAAATGCGTTGAGACGGGCTGTTCTCTCTTCTATTGAAGGATCAGCCGTAACATCTGTGTTTATTAAAGGAGTAAACAACGAGTTTGCGACAATAAAAGGCGTTATTGAAGATGTTTTAAATGTTTTATTAAATGTTAAAAACATTGTTATAAAAAATAAAACCGGAGCGCCGGGAAAAATGTATCTTTCTATTAAAGGTGAAGGTGTTGCTAAAGTTGCGGATATTAAGGCTGATGACCATTTGGAACTTATTAACAAGGAACACATAATAGCGCATTTGGCCGTTGATGGAGATTTGGATATTGAGTTTTTTGTTGAAGCCGGTCGAGGATATCAACCTGCGGCGTGGCCTCAAGGAGAACCTTTACAAAAAGATGGGCGAATTTATTTAGATGCTATGTTTTCGCCAATCAAAAGAGTTGAGTATCATATTGAGAAAACGCGTGTTGGTAAAGAAATAGGTTTTGATAAACTTTTTTTTAATATTCAAACTAATGGCGCGATTGCCCCTCAAGATGTTATTCATTATGCGACTTCTGTTTTGAGAACCCAATTAGAGCATTTTTTACTAGCAACTGAAATTCCATTTAATGAGATTTCTCGTCAAGAAGATGAAGAAGAAAGTAAAGAAAATGGTGTGGATGTTGAAGGTCCAACAAAAGGTTTACCTGTTGATCTCTTCTTAAAGCCGATAGAGGAATTAGAGTTTTCAGTTAGAGCTCACAATTGTTTAATTGGCGCCGGTATTAAACGTGTTATTGATTTAGTAAATTTAACAGAAGATGATACTTTAAAAATCAAAAACTTTGGAAGAAAGTCTTTGCGTGAAGTAAAAGAAATTCTTGGAGCATTTGGTTTGCATTTAGGTATGAATGTTAAAGAATTGGATCTTAAAAAAGTACTCAAAGAAAAAGAGGATAGTTTAAAATCATGAAGCATCAATGTGGTAGAAAAAAATTAAATAGAAAATCTCCTCATAAAAAAGCTATGATTCGCAATCAAATTATTCATTTAATTAATTATGGTTTTTTACAAACAACAAAAGCTCGAGTTAAAGAAGTTCAAAAAACAGCGGAAAAGCTTGTGACGGTTGCTCGACATGGTTGGGATTTTAATACTATTCGACGAGTAAAACAGGCTCTTCCTTATAATGAAAAAGCGGTTGAAAAGCTTATAAAAGAAATTGCTCCAAAATATTCAACAAGACAAGGTGGATATACAAGAGTTATTCCATTAGGACAAAGAGCAAGTGATACGGCAAAAATTGCCAGACTTGAATGGGTTTAGTTTTTTTTATTTGATTGTAATTTTTTAAGGGCGCGCGTTAAAACGTACGCCCTTTTTTGCTGTTTTAGTTTTTGTTGATAAAAAAAATAAAATAATTTGAGTATTTCTTTTTTCTTAAAATTCCTAAATCTTTACAAATCATCTTGTTCAGATTAAAATTCTTTCATGTGTGCATTTTTGCATGAGTGTTTTAATAGGAGAGTTTGTTGTAGTCTTTTTTACAAAAAAGGAGAGAGTAGAATGTTAAAAAAGATTTTCGTTTTTTTCATTTTTCTAGGTTTATCCAATATTATACCTGTTTTTGCGGCAGATGAAATTGAAACAAATTTCAAGGGCAATGTAAGACCCATTTCCGCATTGCAAATTGAACGAGCTAAAGAAGAAGGGATTGATCCGGCGTTACTTGTTCATGAAATTGCAAGTGAAACAACTCAGGAAGTAAAACCAATCCAAAAGCCGGTCACTCAAAAACAAGACTTTTCAAATAGACCGTTACGTCCAAGACCCGGAAATGTTAATGATAGAATTACAGATCCATTTAGAAGTATCGATGAAGATGAATTGAGATTCTTTATAATTCCGGATGATTTAAAAGGTCTTCATTTATTAAGTAATATTGGTGATTATGTAAGATATGAAGATACAAAAATGGATTTTAATAATATTGCAGTCAATTATGCATTTTCGAATATGAAGGTTTTAGACTTTTCATTAAGTCCCATTTCACGTGTGAACTTAGTTATAATTAATGGAACAATTTTAGTTCAGGGTACAGATGATATTACAGTTAATAAGGATTATCACACGATAAATGTAATCGGCAGAGAAAATAGATTTCAAGTAATCAAAAAAGTTACAATTTCAAGTAACGGATTAGATGGAGGTTTGTTTTTAGCTGAAGGTGCGGAATTAATTTTTGAATTTATTAACGACGGTTCAACAACACCGGAAGTTTTTTTAGCTGATGAATTTGTAATGAATATGCCAAAAAATGCAATCTTACGTTTTGAAGGTGAAGGTATTGTTAAGTTTGGAAATGGCGCGAGAATTAATCTGAATGGTGATAGAGCTGCTGATAAATATGAAAATGTAACATTTGCAAATAAACCGGCTATTCACGTATCAGAACAGGCTGCAATGACTGTTAATAGAAATGCTACATCAACCATTTCTGGAATAGGAACAGTTATAATTTCTAATGGCGGCAAAATTTTAATAAATGAACCGGGTCATTTAATTTTTGGTCATGAAATCGAGGGCACAAGTATTATTGACTATCCATACATGGGATTAGCCTGGTGGAATGATTCAACTCGTTACCATAGAGATGAAGATGTAAAACGCATGTACTTTGAAAAATCCAGTGAAGCAATGTTAGATATTAAAGTTATTGATTCAGGATTAATCCAAGTGGAAAATACTACTCCTTATTCTAGTTCTAAGATTTCCATTGCTTACGCAAAATCAACTTTAGAATTTACCCAAGGTGGAATGCTTGCAATTAAAGATGGTGGAACGTTTGAAGTTAATGTGAATGATAATGAACTTGCTGATGGAATATTAAGTACATTTAGTTTTGGTTTAGGTGGAAAGTTTGTAATTGATGATACAGGAAAACTTTTAATGGCTGCGAACCATATGAATTCATTAGATAAAGATGATCTAGGCCATACAAAAGAATTTTATGTTAATTGGACAGCAAAAGACGCAACGGTTGGTGGAGATGGTTTAATTGGATATTTAGATGATGAGGGAAGTAACGATAGAAGTTTTACCGGTAAATTTCAACCGTTAAATGCTGGTTATGAAAAAACAGATGAAGAAATTGAAAAACTTTCTGAAAAATTGGTTAATACAAATATTGAACCGGATGTTAATGTAACAGTTCTTTATACAGGCGCGGATGATAAACGTTATTTCAGAACTGTAAATGGATATTCTGTTGAAATTCAACTAAATTATTTTGTTGTTTCTGATGATTCTACAATTGGATCAGCTAAATATGGATATGTTACCGTTGTAAATGCTATTGACGGAGACAAATTAGTTTATAATGCTAATGGTGTTTTACAATAACTAAACAAGTAGTAAAACTTTAAATTTCAAAAGCCGGTAGTGAAAACTATCGGCTTTTTTCTTTTTGTTTAAAATCTTGCCTTGTAACATCTTTTATTCTTATATCTAATTTTATAAATAATTTTTTTGTGTATTAAAAAAGGATTGCAATGGAATGTAATAATTGTGTTGGTTCAGGAAATGTCGCGATAATTGGTACAGGTTTTGTTGGTAGCACTGCTGCGTTTGCGATGATGTTGGATGGTGTTGTAAATAAAATTTCGTTAATTGATATAAAAAAGGAAAAAGCGGAAGGTGAGGCTTTAGATTTATGTCATGGAATGCAATTTACTCGTTCAACAAAAATAGTTGCGGGTGATTCATTTGAATTAGTCGCGGATGCTGAGGTTATTATTCTTTGTGCCGGGTTTGCGCAAAAGCCGGGAGAAAGTAGAACAGATCTTCTTGAAAAAAATGTAAAAATTTTCAAAGAAATTATTCCAAAAATTGTAAAGCATAATAAAGAAGCAATTTTATTGATAGTTACAAATCCGGTCGATATTTTAACTTATGTTACGTGGAAACTTTCCGGTTTTGATAAATGTAAAGTTTTTAGTTCTGGTACCGTTTTAGATACAGCGCGCCTTCGTTTTTTATTGGGTCAGCATTTCAAAGTTAGTCCAAAAGACATTTCTGCTTATGTTTTAGGTGAACACGGAGAATCTGAATTTGTTTGGTGGAGCAAAGCAAGTATTGGAGGAGTGTCACTGAATAAATTTAATGGATACTCAGAAAAATCGTTGAATGAAATTTATTTAAAAGTTAAAAATGCCGCAGCTGAAATTATAAGTAAAAAGGGTATAACTAATTATTCAATTGGCTTAGTTATTTCTAAAATAGTGCGAGCAATTTTATTTGATCAATCCAGAATTTTTACTGTTTCTACCATTTTACAAAATTATGACAATTTAAATGATGTTAGTTTGAGTATTCCAACAATTGTTCGTCGTGGTGGCATTTATAAACAACTTGAAATAGATCTGAATGAACAAGAAGAAACGCTTTTACATCAAAGTTCAGAAAAAATTAAAAGTCTGATTAGCGAGGCGGAAAATTTTTTGGATTAAGATTTTTAGATAAAAGGATAAACTCTTTACAAATATATTCTGAGGCATTACAATCAATTTTGTGTAAAAACTTTTGAAAAATTTGCTTCATGACAAGCTGTGAATCATTTGTTAAAAGTTTTATGTGTAGGAAGAAAGATTATAACAAAGTAGGTGAAGTGTCTTATAAAAAATAGGGAGAAGTGAGATATGAAAATAAAAAATATTTTGTTGACTCTTGTAGCAACAATATTTTGCGCTAACTTGGCATTGGCAAAAACCGCAGAATATGATCGCATTGAAACATTAGATGAAACAGAAAAAATGGCTTGGTTCTGGGGAAAGAAAGATCAGGAAAAAGAACTAGCCAAAAAAGAAAAAGTGGCAAAGAAGAAAACGGTAAAAGAAAAAAAGAAAGCTCAAGAGAAAGCGGTAAAAACAAAGAAAAAAGAGAAAAAACTTCAAATAAAAGAATCAAAAAAAGCTCAAGAAAAAGCGCGCAAGCAAGTTAAGGTTGCGAAAAAAACTGTCAAAAAAGAAAAAGTAAAAACTAAAAAAATTCAAAAAGGTGAAACTTGCCCTCTTAAATACAAAGATGAAGATGCGGTTGATCGATATGTAAATCAATGGAGAGAAGATTTAGCTCAATATCAAAATGAAGAACGTCAAACACGTTGCAGTTTAATTAAAAATTGGAAGAATATTAGAAAACAAGAAGTCTCTCAAGATTATGCTGACGGAATGTATTCAGATTTATACAAACTTCCAACGTGGCCATTCGAAGCTTTATTCGCGGAACATAAATCCCTTTTAAATATTAAATATGATTTTGATTATCAAACTTCATCTTATGGTCCAAATGGCTCAAAAGGCGATCTGTCAAAGCTCCATTTTGGATATGATCCGGTAAGACTTCGCGATATTTTGCTTGCGTTCAAATTGGGTGTAAACGATGTTGTGAATGATGCTGATTTACAGAGTGCGCTTATGTATCTGAAACCAAACGACGTAATTACCAATCGCTGGATGCAAGATAAAGACAATATTTATTTTTTGGCTGAATCACAAGAGCATAGAACTTCTATAAATTATTCTCGTTATATTGTTGGCGATAATATTTTGATTGGTTTTGATCTTCCAATTGCTTATAAAAAACATATTTTAAAAGTTTCTTTTGATGAGTATAATTTAAATGATACTAATATTAATTATATTTTTCAGAGAGAACAATGGTTTAAGACTGCATTTGAAGAAGTTCTTGAATTAAAAGATCTTAAATATGTTCGCAAAAATAGTATCACGGGAATTGGTGATTTAAATTTATTTGCGAATGTTAATATCAGATCAAGATTTTTTGATAAAGCAAATTGGGGATTCAAATTACAACTTCCAATTTCAAAAAGAGCGGATAAAACAAAACTTTGGGCTCCCGTTCTTGGTGAAGAATGTGTTAAATTTTCCGGTCACGTAGCAATGCTTTGGGGACCAAAAGAATGGTTTAACCCACACTTTTTAATTCAAGGAACTTATGCGGCAAGCGCGCATGTTTCCAGACGTATTCCAAGAAAAGTAAAAAATACGGATGTGAATATGGAAGGAACTCCTCCTGCTCCTACAAACTGGAAAAATGAAATGGTTTTAGGTGACAAAATTAGACCTTTTGCTCCAGCAGGAACCTTTACTGAATGGGATACAACGACAAAAGGAATGGCCGATGAAGCAAGAAATATTTCATTGCAACAAGGTCCGGAATTATTTGTACGTTTAGGTAATATTTTTGAAAAAGCATTATTCCGCCGTGGTTTCTTAGACATTTATTATGATTTAAGAATTAAAGGCGATGACAGCGCTTCTGATTTACCCGAAGATGATTACAATTTAGAAATAGTTGAAAATCATACAAATGAAATTGAAAATAATATTGGTTTGAATTTCAGTTATCAATTTGATTATCATACACGTTTACAACTTGGTGGACGATATACATTATTTGGACGCAATGTTCCACAACACATGCAACTTTCATGTAATTTAGGTATTGAATTTTAATTAAAAAAACATAAATTTAGTTTTAAAAAGGCGGGAAATTTTTCCCGCCTTTTGCGCTTTTTAACCATTTGAAAAATAATGTTAATAATGTATGCTTTATATCCTGTCAATCAGTTAATTAAGTTAAAATATTTAGAAAAAGATTTTAAAAAGTTTATTGGGTTGGGTTTCAATGGGAAAAGATTCTATAACAATTATTGGCGCGAAAGAGCACAATTTAAAATCTATAAACGTTAAAATACCTAAAGAAAAATTTGTTGTTATTACCGGGCCATCCGGTTCGGGTAAAACATCATTAGCTTTAGATACTTTGTATGCGGAAGGAAAGCGAAGATATGTTGAATCTTTATCTTCTTACGCGCGTCAGTTTTTAGGTGTTTCAAAAAGACCGAATGTTGAACAAATTGATGGTCTCTGTCCCGCGATCGCGATTGACCAAAAAACGGTTGGTTACAATCCTCGATCTACCGTTGGGACAATTACGGAAATATATGACTATTTACGCGTTCTTTATGCTCGAATTGGAATTCCTCATTGTCCGGAATGTAATCAAGAAATTAACGCGCAATCTCCACAAAGCATTACAAATATGATTGTAAAAAAATATAAAAATAAAATTGTGACTATTGCGGCGCCAATTGCTATTCAAAAAAAGGGTGAATTTAAAATTCAATTAAAAAAATTATTCGCGACCGGTTTTTATAGATTTTTAATTGATGGAAAAACTTATCGATTTAAAAGTAAAGATGAGATTGATAAATTAAAATTATATAAAACATATAAGCATGATATTGGTGTTTTGATTGACAAATTTGAAGTATGCGATGATGAGGTTGCAAGGTTGCAAGAAGCGATTGAAAAATCGTTTAATTTAACAAATGGCTTGTGTGGTGTATTGGTTGATGATCAAAAGTCGGAGTTGTATTCTTCGCATTGTGTTTGTTTAAAATGTGTTAGATCTTTTCCTGAATTAGAACCTAGATTTTTTTCTTTTAATTCACCAATCGGCGCGTGTTCAAATTGTCATGGTTTAGGATTTATTCAAGAATGGCCATGGGAAAAAAGTGATCCAAATTATTGGAAAACAAAATATCCGGATCATTTTGGTCGATACGCGAAAGAGCGAAGATGTGAATATTGCAAAGGAAGACGTTTAAACGATGAAGCTCTTGCCGTAACGGTTGGGGATAAAAATATTTATGAAGCCACAACTTTATCTATAAATGATACGTTACATTTTTTTGAAGATTTATATTGCAACAAATTATCTGAAGAACATATAAAAATTGGTGAATCATTATTACGTGAAATTATAAGCCGATTAACTTTTTTGAATAATGTTGGTTTATCTTATTTAACTTTATCCCGAACCGCGCGAACTTTGTCAGGAGGAGAAGGCCAACGAATTCGGCTCGCGACTCAAATCGGATCAAGTTTAAGTGGAGTTTTATATATTTTAGATGAACCAAGTATCGGTTTGCATCAAAGAGATAATAATAGATTAATCAAAACTTTAAAACTTTTACGAGATCAGGGAAATACGGTTATTGTTGTTGAACACGACATGGATACAATTGAAAAAGCGGATTATTTGGTAGACATGGGACCGGCTGCCGGAATTTTAGGTGGACAAATTACCGCGATAGGAACTCCAAAAGAGGTCGCGAAAAATAAAAACTCTTTAACCGGAAATTATTTATCGGGTAAGAAAAAAATAGAAGTTCCAAAACATAGAAGAAAAGCGCATGATTTTTTGCAAATAAAAAACGCGACCGCGAATAACTTAAAAAATGTAGACGTAGATATTCCTCTTGGAGTTTTTTCCGCTGTTTCCGGAGTTTCAGGTTCAGGAAAAAGCAGTTTGATCGCGCAAACATTAGCTCCGACATTGCAAAATTATTTTAGTAAAGGTTACGCGATTTCACCTTATCTTGATGAATTGAATGGAGTCGCGCAACTTAAAAATTTTGTAATGGTTGATCAAAGTCCAATTGGAAGAACCCCAAGATCAAATCCCGCGACTTACCTGGGTATTTTTGATGAAATTCGAGCTCTTTATGCCGCATTGCCTGAAAGTAAAGCAAGAGGTTATAAAGTTGGAAGATTTAGTTTTAATGTAAGAGAAGGACGTTGTTATAAATGTAATGGCGATGGAATTATAAAAGTTTCAATGCATTTTTTACAAGATGTTGAAATGATTTGTAAATCTTGTAACGGAAAACGTTATGATAAACAAACGTTGCAAATTAAATTTAAAAATAAAAATATTGCCGATGTTTTAGATATGACTGTTTTAGAAGCATTGGATTTTTTTAAAACATTTCCCAGAATTTATAAACGATTAAATCTTTTATGTGATGTTGGTCTTGATTACATAAAACTTGGTCAATCTTCAAAAACTTTATCCGGTGGTGAAGCGCAAAGAATAAAACTTGTAAACGAACTTTCTAAGCGTGGTAAAAACACAATGTATATTTTGGATGAACCAACCGTTGGATTGCATAGCGATGATGTAAAAAAATTATTACAAGTTTTAAATCGTTTAGTTGATCGTGATAATACTGTTTTAGTTATTGAACACAATTTAGATGTTTTAAAATCAGTTGATTACATAATTGATATTGGTCCCGAGGGGGGAGATGAAGGTGGTTTTATTATTTCACGTGGAAGGCCTGAAAGTGTTGCGAGAAATAAAAAAAGTCATACAGGTAAGTATCTAAAAAAAGTTTTGTAAAAAAAATCAAAAAAATATTTTCTAATTTTCTTTTTTAAAAAAATCAAAATTTTGCATTTCTTATCTATCTTGCTATAATTCGGAAACTTAAATTTGTTTTGAAGGGGGATCATAAATTTTTAAATTTTTAAGTTGAGGCAGGATATGAATTTTTCTAAAAAATTTTCTTTAATCATTTTTTCTATTATTTTATTTTTTCAATTTTGTGTTGCAGTTGATCCTAATATCGATGGATTAGATGCTCTTTTGCAATCTAATTTAAGAACACGTTCTAGTTTGCTTGATAGAATTGAAGCGACAAAAATATTAATAGAATTAAGAGATAAAGTTGAAGCTAAGGTAAAAGCTATTGATGAAGAGATAAGTGAAAGTACTGATCAAAAAAAAATTGAAATTCTTGAACTAAAAAAGTATGAATTAAAACAAGCAATTAAAAGTACCGGAGTTGGAGATGTTATTGCTCGAGGGTTAGGTGGAAAAGGAGCTAAAGATGCTTTTAAAGATGTTGTTTTTGGAGATGATGTAACTGGGGGGATAAAGTCAGGGGTAATTTTTCGCGCATCGGATTCAATTGGAACAGAATTAGGAAAGAGTATAGATAATTTTGTTGGAAAAGGATTTAATTCCGGAACGGGAGTTTTAATTAGTTTTTTTAGTTATTTTAATAACTTAATTTTTCATGGAGGAAAAACTCCTTTTGATCCGGAAGAGGTTGTAATTTGGAAATCTTTAATCGTTAATGACATGCGTAGTTTAGAAAAAATGCTCAAGGACGGCGGAAAAAATGAATCCAGAAGTCGAGATATGATCGCGAGAGAATTAGGTGAAGGAGAAGATAAAATTGAAAAAGATCAAATGAAATTAATTTGGAATGACTTTTCTGAGTCCTTTGCGGAACAATGTATGTACATTGTAGATGAAATCGGTTTGCGTA
The DNA here is from genome assembly GCA_030605785.1 of bacterium. Taxonomy (GTDB): domain Bacteria; phylum Babelota; class Babeliae; order Babelales; family JAUWHS01; genus JAUWHS01. Next base: position 7,103 of record JAUWHS010000044.1, on the reverse strand, counting down.
AAAAATATTACAAAGAAAAAGATTTAATTGTTTTTTATGCATCACAATTACAAAAAAGACTTTTAGGGGTCGCGAAATTAACTTTGAAAATGAATTCATTGAAAGATTTTTCAACATTAGGTGAAATCAATTCTGTTTTTCCTTCGATTACAAAAAATATGGAAAAATTATTTGTTGTTTTAGAAAAACAAATTAGATCGTCACAGTATTCATTTGGGAAGAAAAAGAGTTCCTCTTTTAGTAGCAGCTCTTCAAGTGGTAGTAGTGGTGATTATGGTTATGGTAATGAATACCCGCATTCTTTAGGTTAATTAAGATTTATTATGAAATTGAAACTTTTATATTTACTTTTTAACTTTTTTGTATTCTCATGTTTTGCCAAAGCAAATGAAGATGTTGGAATTCTACAAAATTTAAATTCCGGTTCTTTAGAATTACAAGACGATTTAAATTTAAAATTAGAAGTTCCTGATCTTGAGAGAATTTTAGAACTGGCCGATTCTTTTGAGAGTGGAACAATTAAAGTTCAGAGGGCGAAAAAAGCCTTCTTTGCCTTATTGGCTATCGGGGTTTTATCTGTTTCAGGTTGTTATTTATATTACAGAATAAAATATCCGAAGAGTGAAGAAGTTAGCAGTAATGGCTCATCAGGAGAAACAACTGAAACTTCAGGTGATGAGAATATAGACAAAAAAAAGGAAGCTGCTGAAATAGGAGAAATGAATGCTCGTGCAAACTATTTCAATCGTAGAGGCTCCGTTTGGTATCAAGCTCGAAAAAATATTGGCAATGGCGCAAGTTTGGTTCTTGCGGGAACATTGGTTACAATCGTTTTGAAATCGTTTTCCGGTGTTACTAATTTTTCAAAAGAACAGATAATAACTTTCTTAGAAAACGGCTCTCTGCAAAATACTTTTTTTGCTTTAAATGACGCTCTAATTTTTAATCTGAATTGGGTTGCGGAACTCTTAGAGAATTTGTCTGATTCTCAATTACAATCCGCGGGAAATTTTACAAGTTATTCCGGGTTGATTGATACTAATTTTACCTGGATTCACGCGTTAGAAAATTTTTTAGCAATCGCGTTGTCTAAAACAAAAATTATGTTTGGTCAAAATAGTTCTAGGTATAAAAAAGTTTTATTAGATGTGAAAATGCTTTTGAGACAAACACAAAATTTTGTAACTATTTTGCAACAAGATATTAATAAGTGGAATTCACAAGGAAAATGTGAAATTTCAGATGCAACATTAAAACAATTACGAATATTGATAAGTGAATTTTTAAAATTTTCACAAATCGCTCAACTTATGCTTTATAAAGATTCGGTTAAAACGATAATTCCTAAAAAGAATTATTCTTAAAAGGAATTATCCTTGAAAAGAATTATTCTTGAAAAGTAACGAGGGATCAATGCGGGGTGGTAGTTTTTTAGCTTTAATTTTTTTGTTAACTTTTTGTTCTTTTTCAAAACCCAACAATATTTCATTTGATGGTTTGATGAGTTTATTTCAGGAATCAGAAATAAAAGATTTTCCCGAACGAGTTCAGGAAAAATTACAAAATACACAAAAACAAAAAGAAAAACCGGCTTTAATTCCTTTCCCAAAAGATAAAGATCGTAAATTTTATAATGAATATTTAGCAAAATATTTTCCAAAAGTTTTTGTTGTTCGAGAGCAGTTCTTTTATAAAATGTCTGTTGAAAAAATAGCGAATGCTCTACAAGAGATAGTTGATATTTTTACATATAAGCCCTGGTTTTATGTTTCTAATGATGAGAAAAAATGTAATGTTGGGCAATATTGGGAATACGTTTTGGATCAACTGGCTTTTTATAGTGAATATATCGAAAATGCGAAAGTAGATAAAAAAACTAAAGAAGTTTTTTTTGAAGAAAAATCATTATTTGAATTTGAAGATTTTGATTATGAAGATTCTTTTAAATCGCTATTTTCAGATTCATCAGATTCAAAAGATTTAAAACCGTTAAAAACGGTTTGGGAGGATCTGGGAATTCAGGCGCACCATGATTTTTATGCTCTTTGTTTTGATTATGTGGGAAATATGTTTAACGAAGGAATTTTGCGCAAAGATTGGTCTCAAGCGAGTTGGTATCATTATGAACTGAGAAAAGTGTATGACAAACTTGTTGGTACAAAATATGAGGCTGAATATGATCAACATGTGAAAGTCCGCAAGGAATTATATGACAAATTAAGAATTATTTTAGGTTTTGACCAAGATGATTCATCAGATTCCGATTCAAGTGAAGATAAATACTGGAATGAATTTATGGAATTTTTAGATATTTAAGTTTACAACCTTTTGGATAAATCGTGAGTTTTAAAAAATCATTTTTATTATTTTTCATTTTTGTTATTAAAAACGGTTTTGTTTTTAGTTGTGATAAAGATTTTATTCAAAGTTTTGTTCAGCACTATGAATTTAATGTTGAAGGTCGCTATACCCACGAATACCATCCTTTTCTTTTAGATAAAACGGCAAGAAGTCTTGATGGGCTGGAAGAAAGCTTACGAAGTGAAGATTTTAATCTTTTTGGCCGAATTGTTATTTGTGGTTATGAGGAACAGGCTGTTCCAACTTATTATACAAATTATGCCAAACCTAAAATTAATGATGAAGCAAGTTTCAAGCATGAAGTTGGTTGGTCATTAAAGTTGCATAATATATTTGGTTTTATGACAGGTTTTTTATTTAAAGACTTAGATTATTTCAATAAGCTTTGGTTTAAAAATAAAGATACATTTTTTGAACACATTAACGCTCATAAAATAGAAATTTTTCGTGACAATGCGGATATTTTTCAAGAACATGCGTTCGGACAGGCATATTGCTTAATTACTCAAGCAGAACCGGAGGTCTTAAAGAAAATAAAAGAACAAGATTGTAAAGGTGTTTTTAATAAACTTTTAAATTTTTGGAAAGTTTTGTATGAAAACGCGATGCAATCTACCGGAAAACAAGTTGCCGGAACAGCCGATATATTTTTTTCTATTGAATACGCGAGGCATTTAATCCGCTCTTCGATGCCATTTTTAAAATTTTATACCGGTCCCGATATTACTTATCCTGTTGAGGTTTCGTTAAAGCAAGAAAAAGGCGCGACTGAAAACGCGCAAGATTTTGCGCGAGCTTTCTCAAAACAACTTATTGCCAGAGATGGAAAAAACACCGTTTATATATTTTGTAGTTTTGTTGATGGTGTTGGGAAAAGTACTTTGCTTGGAAATGTAAAAAATTATTTAAAATATGGAAATGAGGTTGAAAGTTTTAATCGAGTTGATAATTCTTCTTCGCAACTAGCAGATATTTTCAAAGTTAAAGAAAATGTTTTTATCGCGGATTTACCGGCGCAAGTAAGTCATTTTACTTATAAGCCTGATGGGTTAGTTTTTGTTTCGGCTGAAAGAGAGATGAAGGATGATGATTTAGAAAAAGTAAAAGCTTTTGCGCGTAATCATAAAGATAGGTTTGAACAAAATTATAAAAAGTTATTACTTGATGTCAAAAATGAAATAAATATAAATGGCTATTTTTCTCAAAATCTGAATTCTAGAAAAAATATAGAAAAATCTTTTGTTAAAAATTTATTTTTGCTAAAAAAAGAAGAATCCAATTTTTGGATACCTTTTAAGTTTGAAGAACAATTTTATTTATTTAAATTAAATGATTTATCACAAGTTAGGATTTTATCACCTCTTGGTTCGGTTCAATCTGAAGGTTTAAAAAATGTTGAATCGGAACAGATGTTATTTTTTGATGGAATTTGTTTCCCCTTGCCTTACCCAAGTTTTTTAAATGATTTTATTACTAAACTTAAAAAAGCTGAAATTGAAAATATTATTTTTGTAGATTTTATTAGTATGTATCCACGTTCTTCGCGCGAAAATATAAGAATTAATTATTTGTTGCAGCAACTGGCGCTACTGTATTCCGGTTTCGATTCACAATTTAGTCTTTATCGAAATTTTATAAATGATTCAGAATTATTATTTCTTTTACAACAAAAAGAAGCAAAAAATCATATTCTAAGGTCTTTTGAAACTGAGACTTTAGTGAGACTTGCTATGTACAATTTGATTGTAAATAGAAAAGATGGTGGTATCACCGGTATCAACATGCAAGAATTAACATCAATGATACAAGGAGAATTGAGTAGTTTTTCTGAAGAAGATTTATTTTTAACACAAGATATTGTTTGCGGAAAAGTTCATAATGAAAGTATAAAATTAGAAGATATTTATGGTTTTACAAAATCTTTTATTAATATTCAAAAGATTAATTTTGATGACATTTTTAATTTTTCTGAAAAATTAATCCAATTTTTTACAGACTATAATTTTATTCAAAATGAAGATTTAAGAGATTTGTGGGAATTTCCAAGTTCAAACATATCTACTGAAAAAGAAATTATTACTGATGGAGTCTATAACCAATTTGTTAATTTTGATTCTAATTTAAAATTTTACGCATTGCATTCATTTAATGAATGCTGTAGGGATGAAAACTTGCTTTCCCCATTTATTCGAAATTTACGCGCTGCTTGGTATGCGGCAATTTCAAATTTGATTTTTTCAAAAGGCGCAGATGAAAGTTCCGTTGAAGTTAAAACGTTAAAATATTTAGTTCCACCATTTGTTGTTAAGAAAGATAATTTTGAACGTTTTTATTTACTACGAAAAGTTTTTGACGCTCATGATGATAAAATTTCAAAAAATGTAAAAAAGTTAGAGGAGAAATTTAATTTAAAACCATCGGTTCAAAGTAGTTGGGGGACATTCGCGGATGAAGTTTATCGACTTGACTGGCAATCAAAGGCAACAAATTGTGGAATTTACGCATTTGAATCGGATTTAAACGCCGCAAAAAAAACAACGAACAGAAAATCAATTATTACTTTTTTGGTTCAAAAATTCCAAAGGGATTATGGTTCTGATGCGGTTCTTACGACTTCAAAACTTTATGAGCTTTTAAAAGATTGTGAAATGTGGAAGCGAGAATGGAAGTCAATGGTAAATAAGGCGAAAAAGAACACGGAAAAAAGAGACAAGAAAAAGAATACCCAGGGGAACAGAAAAGATGATGATAAAAAAAAGGATAAAAAAAAGAGTGATAAAGACAAAAAAGATAAGAAGAAGAAAAAATCCGGAGGCGAGTCCGGTTTGTGGGGAGATGATAAAGGAAAAAAAGTTTATCTGATTTCCGAAGAACAAAAAGGTTCTATTCAACTATTTACACGTTTTATTGCCACGCTTGAAATGGTCTTAAAAGATCCTGAGTCTGATATTGTTGTTCGTAAAAATAATAAAAAAGATTTTAAGGCCTGTTTAAAACTTTTAGAAAAAACAACATTACCTAAATATTTTGGTCTTTTGAGTGAAGATAGTCTTTTTGATGATTATGACAATGTTGAACCCGTAATTGATCTTTATTTAGATTAATATGATAAAAGATAAAATAACTCCTTTAATGCGACAATATTTTGAGATAAAGTCTCAATATCCGGGAACTATTATTTTTTTTCAGGTAGGTGATTTTTACGAACTTTTTTTTGAAGACGCAAAAACAGCATCATCCTTTTTGGCTATTACATTAACCAAACGAGGAAAAAATAACGGAGAAGATATTCCGCTCTGTGGGGTTCCTATTCACGCGTTAAACCATTATTTGGTTAAAATGATTAAGGGGGGATTTAAAGTCGCGATTTGTGATCAAATAACAAAACCTGAACCCGGAAAAGTTGTTGAACGTAAAGTTACACAGGTTTTTACTCCGGGAACTTTAACCGATTCATCCATGCTTGATGATAAATCAGCTTCTTATCTTTTCTCTTTTTTTCCGGGAAAATCTCAATGGGGTTTAATTTTTACAGAACTTCTAACGGCCCAAGTTTTCGCGACAACAATTCCTGTAGAATCTTATAAAATGATTGAAACGGAATTAAGTAGATTTTTTCCGGATGAAATTATTTTGCCCGGTTTAAAAAAAATAAAATCGTTCAGTTCTTATTTTAAGCAACTTGGATATTTTGTAAGCTTTTCTGATTTTTTACAAAATGAACAAGAAGAAGAAACTGACGATTTTGAAAAAGTTTCTAAGCTTTGGATAGAGAATCAGTTTAATTCAAATATTTTAAATAGATTACAAAAATCGCCCGCAATGTTTTCTGCTCTCGAAAATTTATATTTTTATTTAAAAAAGAATCAGGAGAAAGCATTAACTCAATTAAATAATATTCATTTTTATGAACCGGAAGACTATTTAATTTTAGACGCAGCTACCCAAAGAAATTTAGAAATTGTTAAAAACAATCAAGATAACTCAAGAAAGAATAGCCTGGTTTCAATTTTAGATAAAGCAAAAACGGCAATGGGTTCTCGTACAATAAAAAAGTGGTTACTCCGACCACTTGTACAAGAAAAGGCTATATTGCACCGACAAGAAATTGTTGGAGCATTAAGTTCAAATATTGATTTGATGCAAAAAGTTGAAGAAGTTTTATCTTCAGTCACGGACATTGAAAGAATTGTTGGACGAATAGCGTTAAAAAGAGCGTTGTTGAATGATTATTTATCTCTAAAGCAAACTTTATTTGTTTTGCCTGAACTTAAAAAAATTATTAATGAAAACTTAGATTATCATTTGGCGTATTTGATTAAGGAGAAGTTAAACAACTTTTCCGCTTTAGCCCAACTTTTGCAAACAAGTTTAAATGATGATGGTAATTTCAAAAAGTTTATAAAAAAAGGTTTTAACCTTGAGCTTGATGAATTACAAGATTTGGCGCAAAATGGCCAACAAAAAATATTAGAACTAGAAAAAGAAGAAGTTAAAAAAACAGGAATTTCCAGTTTAAAGATTCGTTACAATAATATTGCCGGTTATTATATAGAAGTGACAAAACCAAATATAAAATTAGTTCCCGCTTATTTTATTGCGCAACAAACGTTAGTTAATCGCTCCCGTTTTGTAACTCCAAAGCTAAAAGAATTAGAAACATTACTTTTAAAAGCTCAAAATGATGTTGAAGCTGTTGAAGAAAAAGTTTTTGAACAGGTGAAAAAAGAGGTTGAAGAACG
>JAUWHS010000031.1 GCA_030605785.1 bacterium | reverse complement strand
AACAACGGCACTTTATTTAAAATAAAACCTATCAAAACCACTTCAAATAGAAAGAATTTCTTATTACGGAAACATTAATAAATAATACATGTGTTCAAAAACAAGCATTTTGCTCAAAAAAGCCTATTTTTAAAGCTTTTTCCATCCTCCTTAATTGACAATAAATCTAAATTATAGAAAACTTAGAGATAATAAAATGCAGTCTTTTTACAAGGCTGCTTTTTTAAGCTTTGGGGAATTAGGGAAATGGAGGTTTTCCTAAGTTAATTAAATAATTGAATCCTAATAAAAATTAAAGTTAAAGAAACAAACAACGAAAGGTAAACGTTATGTTTATTAAAAGTATAAAGAGATTATTATTCTTATCTTTATTTATAACCGGATTAAATGGAAATAGTATTGCTGTAAAACAAAACAACCCTGTAATACAAGAAAAAAACAGTGCCATTTTAAAACAATTAATAGAAGACACAGCAACCCAATCTCCCTGGAAAATTATAAGTAATGTTAAATCTGAATTTGTGGATAAAAAAATAGAAGACGCCGAAAATTTAGATTTATATAAAGAAGTAACAAATGCATTAAATCACGCTGTTGAATTAAAACAATTTTTAACACTTTTTATCCCTAGTCTGGTTAAAGAACTTAAATCTGAAAAATTCAACAATAGTACTTTAAGCAAAATCGACGAAGCGCTAAATAATGATTTACAAGTTGAAGATCTTATTCTTCTCCAAAATTTATCTAAAAATCAGTTTATAGGCAAAAAATTAGGTTATGCAGTTTCAAACATAGTTTTGATGTGGGTTTATGACATTGTTAAACATATGTTAGAAAACAAGTCTGAAAGTAATCCTGAATTAAAAGAAAAAAACAATAAATATATTAAAATTTTAGATATTATAACCAAAAAAACTGAAGAACAAATAGATCTGCTCGTTCCACAACTTCCACAAAAAGCCGCAAATAAAAAAATGGTAGAAATTTTATTAAAAGCTATGCGATTTGAAAAAATGATTGTTGAACCTGCAGCTAAAAAAATAATTGAATTGAATGTAAAACAAAAAAATTTAGCAATGCAATTGGTTTTCAAAGGATTTTTAAAAGGTAAACAAGATTCAGAACTAACACAACACATGATGGATGTTACTTCTGAATATTTTCAAAAAACATTTACTGATTTGGAAATCAAAGAATTAATTAAAATTTTTAGTTCAAATTTATTCAAAAATCTTACAACAGTTAAAAATGACAAAAGCGGAAATATTGCTTTGATGCATATTATTTATTCATACGCGGATCAAGCAAAAGATTATTACGAAAGCAAAGTTAATTAAATAATTATAAAAACGTAAATAAAAAAAGAAGCTCGTACTTTTTCGGTACAAGCCTCTTTTTTTATTCACGTTTTATAAATTCACACTTCTTTGTAAAGATTTCCAAGACTGAGGCCAAAGTTCAGTTAAAATTTCTCCAATACATTTCGCGTATTGACGAATTTCCCATTGCGCGGCTTCATTAATTCTTAATCGATAAAAATGCAACCAATTTCTTAAATTCGCGGTCGCGTAAAACTCTGTGTAATTTCCCACGGGAACAACACTTCTTGCCTGTTCTCTACAAACTCCTAACTCTAAAAGTTTTTTATAAGCGTTTAGTGAATTTTCATATGCATGCTTTAAAACTTTTGTACATTGTTTAGGATCATCAACCTCACCCAAACTTGATTGCCGATTTGTTTGAGCTTGCTTTCTCCATTGTTGTGGATAATAAAATTTCCCAACAGGATCAGCAGAGTATCTCATTGAAACTTCGTTATAAGATTGTGTTCTATGTCGCATCCATTCTCTTGCCACAAATAACGGTAAGACAATTTTAAATGTCGCGCTTTGATGTTCAAAGGGACTGAAATGTTCATGTTCCGCCAAATAATTCATTAACTTTAAATCGGCCTGAAGATCGTTTCCTGTTTTACCACTTTTCGCGAAAGAAACTCGAGCTGAAAGCGCAGGCATTTGATCAACGTTAAATTTTCCACCATGAACAACAGAACTTGAAATAAGTTCGACTTTTGCGTAAGAATCTTTTTCTGAATATGGATATTTAATTAAATGTTGAACAAAATCCATCACTAAACCTTTCAAGTTTTAACTTCACCGAAACATTTTACAAAACTATTTTCTACCTTCGTTTTCTTAATCAAATTAACGTACCATTTTTTCTATAAAACTCTATGGCTCAATAATTTATTCTTCTCCTTCAACCTCTTCAACACTTTCAACTTCTTCTACAGCCCCCTCCATTATTTCATCTTCCTGCGCTCCCTCTTCATCGGGTCTTGTTGCAGCATAAATTCCTGCCGCACCACCAACGCCACCAACGCCAACAACACCACCAGCGCCAACAACGCTAGCAACACCAATTGCTTTTTTATGTCTTCCTACAAATTCTCTTGCTTTTTTGAATTTAGATTTGGGGGGTGGTTCAGATTTTGATGTCTCTTCTTCTGTCGATGTCTCTTCTTCTGTCATTGTACCTCTCGTGAAAAATCCTTTTATTTTTTGGAACATAGTTTTTTTGGATAATTCAGCATCTAAT
>JAUWHS010000107.1 GCA_030605785.1 bacterium | reverse complement strand
AAACTCGCTGAAAAACTAAAAAGCATAAACATAGAATTAGATTATAATGCCAAAACAGACATCGAAACAAATAACAATGACAATGCAATTGATTTTGAACTTGGAGGTTGGCTCAATCCTTTAAATTTTTCATGGAGATTTAGTCCTGGTCATTTTGTAATCACATTTCAAGAAAAAAACAAGAGTAAAAACATTAGTAAATTTATCGAAGTTCTGAAAAATCCAAACATAACGAATGATTTAGAACAGCCACACAAAAAAGCACGTCTTCTTCTCGATACAACAAGCAAATTAAAACAAAAATATGTTATCTACGGTAACTGTCTAACCCAAATTTGTAAATCTAATCCGGAATGGAACTTGAAAAATATAAATGTCGATATAAAACTAATGCCATTGTTATTTAACAGTGTTTTGGAGATTGTTATGCCTAACATTGTTACATATTATTATGAAATGCCTACACTAATGGACGTCGATGAACCGGAAAAAGAAGAAAACTTACAAAATCAGCTTAAAAATTTGATAACAAAATACTTAAGAAAAATTAATTTTCTAGATGAAACAAATTTCAAAATAATTGATGAAGTTATAAAACAAAAAGTAAGCGACCAATTTTCAAACGAGTTAAAAAAGATTGTGAATCAAACAACTGATCCCGTAAGACTTGGGTGGGTAGCAAAAAGTTTGATTATAAATAATTATGATTCCATACCTAAATGGGCGAATTCATTAACACAAAAAGTAATAACTCTGAATCTTCACCGTAAGCAATTAACAACTCTTCCTGATTGCATAAGCAACCTGAAAAATCTTCAAACGCTGAATCTTTACAATAATCAACTTGAAACTCTTCCTGATTCATTTGGCAACTTGAAAAATCTTCAAAGTCTGGATCTTAACATGAATAAATTAACAACTCTTCCTGAATCATTTGGCAACTTGAAAAATCTTCAAGCGCTGTGGCTTAACAATAATCAACTCACAACTCTTCCTGATTCATTTGGCAACCTGGATAAACTTCAAAATCTGTATCTTTCCAACAATCAACTTACAACTCTTCCTGATTCATTTGGCAACCTGGATAAACTTCAAAATCTGTATCTTTCCGACAATCAACTTGAAACTCTTCCCGATTCATTTGGCAAACTGAAAAATCTTCAAACGCTGTGGCTTTCCAAGAATAATTTTAACAACAAGGAAAAAAACAAAATTAGAAAACTGCTACCAAAAGTCGATATTAAATTTTAGGACTTACGCAAAGTTGGTAACGTTGAACAAGAAATGATTTCAAATACATAAAAAAAAGAGAAGAAAGGGAAACGATGAATATAAGAAAATATTTCTTACCACTATTTTTACTTGCATTTTCAACCATCCACCCGGAAATACCAATCGATCAAATTAAAGGACTCGCAAGTATTTTAAAAGAAGACAAACAATATTTATCACCTCTGTGCGGAGCAATGATTTGGAATTCCGGTTACGTTAAAAATTTATATGAATATGGCGATGACAATGATCCGCTGGTCAAACTCACTCAAAAATTATTTTATCTACAACACGATCAGGTCACTTTCGGTCCAACGACCTTGCCAACAAATCTGGCAACTTACTTTGATGAAGAACTAATTGGTAAAATTATTAACGCGCTTGAAAACAATGGAAATGTTAAAGCTATTTTGACTGATTTTTTGGATCAAGAAGATGTTCAAAAAAAACTAGAACAGCACAAGAACAAACTTGAAAACGAAAAACAACTGCTTGAAGAAGAATTAAAAGAGTTATTAGAACAAAAAGAAAAAAGTGAAGAATTAAAAGAGATACGAAAAAAAATAAAATCTTATAAAGAAAAAATAAGGGACAAAAACAAAAATATAAGAAGACTTAAAACTGAATCAATTGCAATATCTCTGGCTACATTAATAAACAAAGCAAATGATGCAACCAAAAAAGATAATTCTATATTTACAGTTTACGATATTCTTCTTGCAATGCTTTGGCGGAAAGCAAACTCAAAACAAGATTATCAAAAATATTTCGAACAACTTGATCAAAGCTTTTTTACAAATAAAGAAATAATTAATGAAAATAATTGGTTGGATAATTCCGGGGAATATAAAGAATATACAAAAGATGAAATTGAAGAACTAAAAGCAACTGATAATCCAACAAACCTTTCGCTAGAAGATTTTATTATTTATCAAAAATTCAGCGCTGTAACCAAATTTCCTCCGTTGGTTAAAGGAACAAATGTAAGCTACAAAGGAGATAATTTCCCTGATTGCGGTGAAACATCGTTACGAAATTTTTTTAATGTTTTGTTGTATGATCCGGAAACACAAAGTTTTAACATTGAAATTTTAAGAAACCTTGGCCTTTCTGACAATTCAAAACTTGTTAAATTTTATAAAAAATATCCCGGCATTTCTAATCTTGAATCTCACAATGAAAATGATCCAAATAACAATGCTTATGATGATTGGGCGGCAATTGTTTCAGAAATACCCGATGTGATTTATCGCAATGAAAATATTTGCAACATTTCCGGAAAAGGCGGAATTAAAAATATGTACGTTATTTTAGGTCGTTTGCTTGGAATTAAAGATTTCGATTTTGATAAATTGGAGGAAAAGTTAGAAGAACAAAATATCAACTTATCTTGGTCAGCCGAAAAAGACATCCAAACAAATAACAATGACAATACAATTGATTTTGAACTTGGTGATTATTATTCTCCATTAAAATTTTCGTGGAAATTTAGTTCTGGACACTTTTTAATTACATTTCAAGAAGATAAGACAGAAGACAACAAACTCAAAAATTATATAAACATCCTAACAAATATTAATGAAGAAGAAGTAGAAGATTTAGAGCAACCACACAAAAAAGCACGTCTTCTTTCTAATACAAGCCAATTAAAACAAGAATATGTCATTTATGGCAATTATCTTACTCAAATTTGTAAATCTGATCCCAGATGGAACTTAGAAGAAATAAGTAAAGACATAAAATTAATTCTACTATTTCTTAATACTGATTTGGATATTGTTATGCCTAACATTTTTACATATTATTCTGAAATGCCTACACCAATGGACGTCGATGAACCGGAAAAAGAAAAAAATCTGAAATCTCAAATTGAAAATTTGATTAAAAAACATTTGAGCAAGATTAATTTTTTAAATGAAATAAATCTTAAAACAATTAAGGCAATTATAAAACAAAAAGTAGGCGCTAAATTTTCAAACGAATTAAAAAAGATTGTAAACAACACAACCGATCAAAAAAGATTGGGTTGGATAGCAAAAAGTTTAATTGTAAATGAATATGATTCTATACCGAAATGGGCAAATTCATTAACACAAAAAATCACAACTCTGAATTTTACCAATGAGCAACTTACAACTCTTCCTGACTGGATAGGTAAACTTAAAAATCTTCAAATGCTAGATCTTTCCGGAAACAAATTTAAAACTATCCCTAGTGAAATATGGAATCTTAAAAACCTTAAACACCTGGGGCTCTATAATAACGCAATTGAAAAACTTCCGGATGAAATAGCTAACCTGGAAAATCTTCAAAAGCTGGATCTTACCGCCAATCAGCTTAGAACTCTTCCTGATTCATTCGGCAAACTGAAAAATCTTCAAATTCTGAATCTTTTCAATAATCAACTTACAACTCTTCCTGAGTCATTTGGCAACCTAAAAAGCCTTCAAACGCTGGATCTTACCGCCAATCAGCTTAGAACTCTTCCTGATTCATTCGGCAAACTGAAAAATCTTCAAACGCTGAATCTTGAAAAGAATAAACTTACAACTCTTCCTAACTCATTTGGCAACTTGAAGAATCTTAAAAAGCTGTATCTTTCCTTCGATAATTTCACCGAAAAGGAAAAAAGAAAAATTGAAAACCTACTACAAGGAGTCTCTATTACATTTTCACTTCTTTATTAGATGAAAGATCCAGAATTATTGCTTTTTGCTCTTTGGCAACCTGAAAAATCTTCTACACCTGGAGCTTCATTACAATCAACTTACAACTCTTCCTGATTCATTTGGCAACCTGGAAAATCTTCAAAAGCTGGAACTTGGCGGCAACAAAGGAAAAGTAAAAATTCCAAACACATTGGATCGACCAGGATTAAAAATAGATGGAGATTATGAATTTGTTGATCCAAAAATTCAGGAAGAAGAAGAAGAAAATACTTCAATGAAAATAGACTAATAAAAAAACTGAAATTTTATTAAATACTGTTCTCTTTTATTTTCATCGCATTTATCAAATTTGTTGTCGAATAACCATCTTTGTAATCAACAATAAAAACTTTTCCGCCGTAAGATGTAACCGTATCATAACCGGCGATTTGTTTTGCAACATAATCACCGCCTTTGACTAAAACATCCGGACATAAATATTTAATCAATTCAGCGGGAGTATCTTGGTCAAAAGAGGTTACAAAATCAACTACACCAATCGCTTCAATTAATTTCGCGCGATCAGATAAAGAATTAATTGGTCGACTTTCACCTTTATATCTCTTGACCGAAGCATCTGTATTCATAGCAACAAGTAAAACATCACCCTGCTTTTTAGCTTCTTGTAAAGAATGTAAATGACCAACATGAAGAATATCGAATGAACCGTTTGTAAAAACAATTTTTTTGCCCTGTTTTTTTAACAAATCTAATTTTATTTTTAGTTCAAACCAATTATTTATAATTTTATTATCAGTTAATTTTAATTCATTTAAAACTTCATCCAAACAAACTGAATAAGTTTTTAAATGCGAAACAGCAATTGAAGCAGCTATGTTTGCAAGTTTTAAGTTTTCTTCAATTGGTAAATTATTAGCAAAACCTAAACCTAAGAATGCGAAAACAGTATCTCCGGCGCCTGTTAAATCGTAAACTTCTTTTTTATTAACAGGAATAAAAATTGAATCTTTTTTTGATACAAATTGAATGCCTTTTGAACCAAGAGTAATTATTAAACCATCAAGATTTAAACACTCACAAACTTTTTTAGCATTATCAACGATTGAATCTTCCGGATTTAATTTAAAAAATTTAATTAATTCTTTAAATTCATTTGCGTTAGGTTTTAAATAATTCGCGCCAAAATATTTTGCCCAATCCGAACCCTTCGGATCAACTAGCACAGAACAGTTTTTTTCTTTTGCGATTTTTATGATTTCTTTAAAAATTGAAGGTGTGATAACACCTTTTGAATAATCAGAAACTAAAACAATTGAATCTTTTTTTATTAAATTATTAATTTTTTTTAAAATATTTTTTTCTTCTTCATTTGTCGCGTAAAAACTTTCTTCCGTATCAAGACGCATCAATTGATGGGTTCCCGCCATAATTCTTTTTTTGCGCGTTGTGTGTCGTTTGTCTGTTTTTACTAATCCTGATGATGAAATACCCTTTTCATTTAATAAAGATATTAATTTTTGACCGCTTAAATCTTTATCGTTAATCATTCCAATCAAATTAACGTTTAATCCTATGGCTTTACAGTTAGCGGCAACATTAGCCGCTCCGCCAAGGCTCCATTCAACTTTTTCTTTTTTTACAACCACGACAGGGGCTTCAGGAGAAATGCGACTTACATTACCAAAAAAATATTCGTCAATCATAATATCACCAATAATTAGAATATTTTTGGGTTTTAAATTTTTAAATTTTTTTATAAGAGATAACATTAAAATTCCCTTTTAAATCAAATTAAATCAAAAGGCTTGCAGACAATAAATAAAATTCGCTAAAGATTGGTTTATAGTTTAACTATTTATTGAAAATAAAAAACAATCATTGCTTAAAAGGAGTTTTAATAATGGAATTACAAATTTCTTTTGATATTCCAAACTTAGAAAAAGCATTGCAAATAGCAAAAGCAACTGAAAAGTTTGCTGACATCTTAGAAGTGGGAACATCTTTAATTTTAAATGAAGGTGTAAAAGCTGTTTGTGAATTCAAAAAAAGCTTTCCTGCTAAAAAAATATTTGCCGACACAAAAATGGTCGATCGAATCAACACCCTTGAAATGTTTTTTAATTGTGGAGCTGATACCGCGACAATACTTTGCGCGACAAGTCACCACGTAATACAAAAAGCAACAACTATGGCGCATCAACTTAACGCTAAAATCGCGCTTGATCTTTTAGGTGATTACTCAATGGGACAAATAGCTATGGATGCAAAAACATTAGATGTCGATATTCTAATTCTGCACAAACCCCATGATGATGGAACTGTCATGAATGTTTTAGAAGAATGGGAAATAATAAGAGGAAATACCGATTTACCAATATTTTTATCAGGCGGTATTTCTAGAAAAAATATTGAACAAGTTCTTGAACTTAAACCTCAAGGGATTATAATTGGAACTTCAATTACTCAAGCGGAAGATCCCGCGAAAGAGGCTGAATATTTTAAATCGTTAATGAAATAATTAATATGCCCCGACGTTATCGGGGCTATTTTTTTACTTTTTCTTTTTGCTCTTTTTCTCTTTTAAAAACTGTAATTTATAAAGTTGTTCAATTTCCTTAATTGTTGTCGCGTCCTTTGCTGATTTATCTTCACGATATCCCATAATTCTAGGGAAACGCAACGCAAAACCTAATTCGTCTTTTGTTTTTGCCGCGCTATGAAGAGGTGATTTTGTAATTTCATCAGCGCGAACCTGACAAATTATTTCAGGCGCGCACCAAGCATCAGGATAAAGTCCTTTTGCGCATTCAACATTTTTAGGCTTAATTTTAACTTCAATTTCATCACACATTTTTTTCTGTTCTTTCCATTGTTTATCAGTCAGCCCGGTTCCGATTTTCGCGATAGTTTCAAATACATCATCCTTTTTATTATAAACACCGGCAAGCAACGCGCCAATACCAAAAGATACTCGTTTTCCTTTTCCTAAATAATATCCCAAAATTACACAATCAATTGTATCTTGTAAGTGCCCTTCTTCTTCTCTTTTCAATTTAATCCAATTAAAGTTTCTTTTTCCCGGCTGATAAGCAGCATCAGGTCTTTTTACAACAACACCTTCTAAACCTGATGATATATTGTTTCTGAAAAATTTTTCTAAACTTTCAAAATTATTAATTCTTTCTTCTTCAATTGGAAACAAGATGTCTTGTTTTTGGAGCGCTTTGCTTTTAAAAAGTTTTAATAAGGCAGCTCTTCTCTCTTCATGGGTTTTATCTAAATAAGAGTTTCCATTTAAATACAAAACATCAAATAAATATAATTTTAATGGAAACTCCTGAGCGGTTTGTTCTATTCCATGTTTTCTTTTTCTTTTTACAGTTTCCTGAAAAGGCAAAAAAGTATCCGTTTCCGGATCGTAAGCAATTGCCTCACCCTCTACAATTAAATTTTTTACACTTAATTTTTCAACAACTTTTTTTAAATCCGGAAACATATAAGACATATCTTGCAGATTTCTAGAATAAAAATGAATTTTGGGAGTTTTGGTATGTTTATCAAGATGAACCTGCAGGCGAAAACCATCAAGCTTTGGTTGCGCTACGCATTTTCCAATTTTTTTCACAATGGCTCTTGCGCTTTCTAATCTTTCCGCAGCCGCAGGACGAATTGGAACACCGGGTATAATTTTCATATGTCTTATACCTTTAATCCCATCTTCTTTCAGAGTTTTTATAATTAAACCAATATCAACCGAGACATTATACGCGTTTTCTAAAATTTTACGTAAACTTTTATCTCCTAATTCCATCCAAGAAAACGCGTCCAATAAAGTCATATCAGAAAAGCCAAGACGTAATTTTCCAATAATAATTCGAACAACATATTTAGCGGATATTGCGTCTAAAGATTTCAAAATGTCCAATAGTTTTTTTTCTTTTTCTTCCTTAGAACCGGTTCCTGAAATTTTTTCAAATTCATGTAACTCTTTATCTACATTTTTTACAGAAAGTTCTTTTTCTAATTTTGGATTATAATTTTCTTTTTCAAAAATTAACCCCATATCTCCGGTACGAGATGCGACTGTTTTTATGTGTGATTCACTTTCTTTTAATAACTTTGCCAAAACTTTTATCATACTTTTTTCAGCAAAATTAAATTTCGTTCCAATATAAGTAGGATTTAAATTTCCTAGAGACATATATGATATTGTCGCGGCTTCATCCGGTGACGCTTTCTTTAAAAGCTCTGATAACAATCTTGTAATTTTAGTACGTGATGATTTTTTTTCTATAACATCAAAAACATTAGCAACTTGAGAAAATTTCATAAATTTTACCTCTTTTTATAATTTTTTTATAAAAAAAGATTAACACAAAAAATAATGGGATAAAAATAAGGCCGGTTTAAAAACCGACCTTATCTTAAATTTGGTAGCGACGCAGGGACTCGAACCCCGGACCTACGGATTATGATTCCGCCGCTCTAACCAACTGAGCTACGTCGCCACATAATAAAACAAACTAACTATTCAAAACAATCTATAAAAGCAATGAAGACGTGGATCCTGAAATAAATTCAGGATGACAAATCAATTCACCTGCTTGTCCGGCGAAGCCTTGGCGAAGCCGGAAGCTACGTCGCCAATATAAAACACAAAAATTAAATTTTAATACTTTTAACTTTTGTGTTATCCAATACAAACTCAAATGTTGATCTCAAAAAGTAAACACCTGATAACAGTGTAGCTATTATACCAACCATTAATGTAACCGCAAAGCCCCTAATGGCCGGTCCACCAAACTTGAACAATACAACACCTGTCAAAAAAGTAGTAATATTTGAATCCAAAATAACAACCATCGCGCCACCAAAACCATCATTCAATGATTTTCTAAAGGTTGCTCCCGAAATAAGCTCTTCTTTTATTCTTTCATAAATCAAAATGGACGCGTCAATTGCCATACCAATTGTAAGAACCATTCCGGCAATACCGGGCAACGTTAATGTCGCTTCAAAATATGATAAAAATAATAAAACCAAAAATAAATTAAAAAACAACGCGCATATCGCAAATATACCCGCGACTTTGTAGTAAAAAATACTAAAAACAAGCAATAATAATAAAGCAATGAGGCAAGACAGCAAACCTTTATTAATTGAATCTTGACCTAAAGATGCTCCAACTCTATTTTCTTGTTCAAATTTTAATGGAGCTTTTAACGCGCCTGATCTTAAAACTAACGCCAGGTCTTTTGCTTCTTGTTGATTTGAAATACCGGTAATTCTACCTGAACCTCCGATTGCGCTTTGAATTGTAGGAGAAGAGAACATTACATCGTCAATAATTATACCCAAATTTCTTCCAATATTATTACCTGTTAATTCTCTAAATTCTCTCGCGCCTGTAGAATCTAACTGAAATGAAACTTCAACTCTGTTGAATTCATCAAAACTAAGTTTCGCGTCAGTAATATGTTCCCCGGTTAAATCAGGAAATGCTGAAACTAAATACCACCTTCCAATTTCTTCATCTTCATAACCTTGCTTATTGTTACGCCCGGAAACAATTGATTTATCTGCCGGAAGATCTCCATCGTATTCATCAAGAAGTTCGTCTCTGCTATTCGCTTCTTTTTCAACAATTTTAAATTCAAGCATGGCTGTTTTAGAAATTACAGCTTTTACTCTTTCAGGATCATCAACACCGGGCATTTGAACAACGACCTGTTTTTCACCATGTTGTTGAACAGTATTTCCCTCAACACCAAAACCTTGCAATCTCGCGCTTAAAACACTAACCGCCTGCTCAACCGCTCCGGTTCTGATTCTTTGTTCCTCAACAGGAATAAGAGAACAAACTAAATCATCGTTTTTCATAACAACTTTTAATGATGGAACTTCAGCCCGAATTAAATTGTAACAAATTCGCGCGGCATCTTCATCGTCAAAATTCAAAGCCATCGAAGTTTTAACAACATCTATTTTTTTAGGTAAAACCTTTACATTATTTTTCTTAAAAAGATCGTCTAACGATTTTTTTTCAGATCCTAAACGATTTTCAATTGCTTTATCAACTTCAACACCCAAAACTAAATATGTACCACCTTGTAAATCAATACCCAACTTTAAATGAGGCATTTTTATAGCGCCTAAATATTTTTTAACAATGTTTGTAAACCCGGAAACAGGTCCTGCTTTTTCTAACTTTTTGGTATCAATAGAAAATAAGAAATATGATCCAACTACAAGAACAACCAGCCAGAACATTAATTTGGAAAAAAAGATATTCACAATTCGAGTATTCATCTAAAAACTCCCTGTTTTTGTTACAACTCTTAATTAAAAAAATAAACTTTTTCATTAAAAATGGCCTGCCAGGCATAGCTCGTAGAGCGAAGCCTGGTGCCGAGGAGGGGACTCGAACCCCTATGGGATTTCTCCCGCTGCCCCCTTAAGACAGTGCGTCTACCAATTTCGCCACCTCGGCGCAACACGCATTATTTGGGAAAATTCAATTGATTAATAATAATGCGAAATTTATCATATTCTAATTGTATTGGCAAATTTTAATTCAACAAATATTAGTACGTTTACGCAAAAAAGTGGCAATTCAGAAACCATCTAAATTACCACTACCAAGCTATTTTGTGTGTTTTAGATAAATTTTATGACATTGGCATTGGAGGAGGTGGAACCGTAGAATATCCCGATTGAGGACTTACAGGCTCCGGAGCCAAAGGCGCAGGCATAGGAAGCGGTGGTGGAGGAACAACAGGCATTGGTTCAATTCCGGTATACTGCATTGTTGTATCCATCATTACCGGTGGCGGTGGCGATGCCATTTCTTGCCCAATTCCGGTAGAAGTCACAGCCGGTGTTGTTGGCATAAAAATTGTTGTTTTTTCAATAACTTCTTCACTTTCTTTTTTTTGTTTTTTATCTTCAACTTTTTGTTGTACCGCTTTAACAAATTTTTCCAGTCGAGGCAAAAGAAGTTTGTTATAAATTCCCTTTGAAACATTTCCAAATTTATCTAGAAAATATCCACTAAAATCTAAAACCTTACCAAAAACAAATTCCATGTTTTGTCTGAACTTGCCACCCTCTTCTTTTGCTTGCTCAACCGCAAAACCAAGTTGTGTCATTAATTCCTGATATTTTTTTAACGCGACTTTTTGTTGTTTTAACTCGTTTAATAATCGTTGTCTTTTCTCAAGTTCTACTTCTTCTTCTTTAATTTTTTCTTTTTGTTCTTTTAATTGTTGAATTTTTTTATTGTACAATTCCATTTGTTTGCTAAATTTTTCATTTAAAGAATCCCCTGTTAAAGGAATTGTTTGAGGTACGGCTTGCGGTTGCGTTTCAACAGAGAACACGGGAACAGGAATCGCTTGTGGAACAGTTTGCGCAACTTCAACTTGTGAAATTTGCTCCACGACTTCAGTTGGCCTTTCACCAGGAGGACTTTCCGCGACTTGCGTTAAATCGGTAGACAATAAACGTTTAAGCCAATTAAAACCGGAGACAATATATGCTCCGGTTTCTGCTGCTTTTTTCGCGATTGGAGATTGTAGTTCAATTTTTTTTTCTACAACAACCGCCGGTTCCGGTTGAGAAGAAAATATTTTTGCGGTTATATTTTTTATTTCATTTATTTTTGCTTGAACTAATTGAACTTTATTCTGAATTTGTGAAACAGTATTATTAAAGTTCGCTGAAAACTGTCCCTGCAAACTTGTTTTTATAGCTTGAACCTGATTTAAAATCATATTCAATTGATTAAGTAACCCTTTAGCCTGTTCAACAGTTTGCGCGTTTAAAATTTGCTTATTGGTTTGCCGCGCGTTTGAAGCTTGAACTCGAGCCTGATCAATTTGATTTTGCAATTCTCTTAAATCTCCCATTAAAGTTTCTTCTTGTTGCTCAATATTATCAACTTCTATTTTTAATTGTTCTAATCTTTGTTTTTGCATATCCACTTCTAATTCTTCTTGAGATACAGGTAAGCCAATAGGCGCTGTTGCCTCTTGTTCTGCAGGCATCGGTGGAGGCAAAACAGGTTTCTCCATCGGCATCCCAATTTCAACAGAAAATAACTTTAAATTAAAAAAACAAAGCAAAAGAAAATTACAAATTAATATTTTTCTCACTTTTTCTCCTTTTAAGAATTCATTCTGCTTAAAAATTTATTTTGCATACAGCTTTTCTGTTTGCATTCCTCTTTCAAAACCGATTGTTTGATAAAGTAAGTCTAATTGTTTGTCCGTATTTTTAAATTTATTTTCAAAATCTTTTCCAATGTTTTCAATTTCGTTTAAAACATTTTTTATATCTTGCATAATTAATTTAGCTTGCTCCAAAACAACTTGCATTTCTTCTACATTTGAAACTTTTGTTAGTGAAGCTGTTGATTCAGACAAATTAACTTGTTTTCCATCTACTCGAATAAGCGGCATTTGAGATTCTGTAACGGGGGGACCAACAGGAATTACAGGAGCGGGAGGAAAACCCGGCATCGGTTGTTGAGCAATAGGAACAGGTGAAATTTGACCCGGCGGTAACATAGATACACCCTGCATTGGTGGTAAAACTTTAACGGGAACAGGAGGTTGTTGAACAACCGATACAGGCATAACAGGTCGCTCTACAGGAATCGGGGGTGGAGGCGGTTTAACACCCGGAGCTTCCGAAGGAATTAGCATTGGTTCAGGCGGAGGAAAATCTCCCATCGGATCTTCCATTCCGGGCACACCCGGTGACAGAAAAAAAGTATTTTTATTAAAAAAGAATGTTGATAAAAAAAGAACAAAAAAAAGTACTTTAAATTTTCTCATAACAACTCTCCCAACTAATTAAATCCTATTTTCAATAATTGAACTTAATAGTATCAAGAGTCAATTTAAGAAATCAATCCTTTAAAAAAGCGTTTTATCAACTAAGGAGCTACTGGCATTGCTTCAGGTAAAGATTGTTCAACATTAGGCTTTTCTTGTTGAGACAAGGGCTGCTGTTCATTTTGAACAGTTACTTTTTTAATTTGTTCTTTTTCAGGAGAAATAAAAAAATCAACAACAGATCTATATAATTTATAAACACTTGCCGCAATACCGACAAAAAAATTATATATCGTACCTTGACCGGAAGTTTTCTCTTTTTTTATAGTTGTTTTCTCAACAGCCTGACCGGCTTTCAGCGCATCCAATTCTTGCAATTTTAGTTGTTCTAATCTTTTAGCTCTATTTTTTATAATAAAACCATTACTTTCCAAGTTTGCAATATCATTTCTCACCTGATTTATTTGATTGCGAATTGTCGCGATTACAGAATCTAAATTATACAACAAAGAAGTTTGGACATAATTTTTTATTGTTTTTATTTTTTCAAGAATATTGCCTTTTAATTCATAATAAGCAAGTCGCGCTTTCTTGTCATCAATCATATTCCAAATATCGTCAACCAATTGTTTTGCGGCGCTCGCGTCCGACTGCGCAACTTCAATTTGCTCATCCAGTTTTTTTAAATGATTTTCCAAGCAATGATCTAAATCTTCAATCGATTTCATATCCAATTTAAATTGATCTAATTGATTTTTTAAATTTTTAATTTCATCTTCAACAATATCAATTTTAACCTCCATCTCACTTGTAACACCTTCTTGTTCTCCGGACGCTTTAACTTGAGCAATTCTTTGTTTTCTTTTTTTATCTAAATAATTTAATAAACCTTCAAAAATAGATTGCAACTCACCTTGTTTAAAAGCAATTTGCCTGTAAAAATCATCTAACTGATTATCCGCGGATGTAATTTTATTTACAAAAGAACTCTTAGATTGTTTTATCTGACTAACTAAATTTTGGATTTCATCATTAACTTCCAAACTACACTTTAACCATTCTCTTTTCTTTACCCAATTTCCTTGAGTTCCAACTTTCTCATCTTGCAAAGAAATTGTTTGCGCGCCCGCAACCATGCCTTCCATCATTGGCATTTGTTCCGGTATTTCCATTTGAGGAGGAGGAATTTGTTCCATTGGCATAGGTTGAACAGGCATCGGTGGAGGTGGAGGAGGTAATTCAGGCGCAAAAGAAGTAGGCATAGTTGGAATTTGAGTCGGAGTTATCGCGACATCTAAAGGAACAGGTATCGGAGCAGGCTGAACAGTCATAGGCATTTCAGGCATCGAATCAATCCGCGAAAAAAATAAAAACGTTAAAAACGCCATACACCATAAAATGCTTTTTTTATTCATACCTAATCAACCTTTTTAATTCTCCGAAAACTCTTATACCACATGAATTATTATACAAAAGAAAAACTAAATTATAATGTTCGCGCTAATTCTTTTAATTCTTTGAAAAGGCTTTTTTCTAATTCTTCCGCTTCAGAGGAGGTATAACTCCATTGCACACCCTGCTCGACTCTGGTTAAAATTGATCTGTCGCATTTAATATCAATGATATCAATTCTTACAATATTCATTAAAGGATGAACTTGTGATGGAGCTCTGACAACCCCGGCGCGACCTAAAATACTGTAAGCGACATTGCCTTCACCCAAAAAACAGATCATAACTTTTTTCTGCCAAACCATATTTTGATAACCCGTATGTTCTTTGTGGATGCTTAGCAATAAACTTTCTTCCCCCTTAGGATAAAGACACTGGAGTGGAGTTGTATTTGGTACCCCCTTTTCTGAAAATGTCGCAAGAATAGCAACCGTTTTTTCTTTTTTTAAAAGCTCAATTAAATCTTCAGGTAATTTAACGCCTACATGCTTTGCCATAGTCCCCTTCACAAACAAAAAAAATTAAATAAAAATTGTTACGACAATAAATCTAAAATAACCTCATTTTCTAAAAACATACCTTTTAAAGTTAACTGAATCCGATTGTTAAACACCCTTATTAAGCCTTCGGATTTGAGATCTTTAATTTTATCTAGAAATCTACATTCTGAAGAATCCTTTAACAAGTATAACACACGATGCAAGTCCATCCCTTTACCCTGCCTTAAACCCAGCATCAAAACTTCCATTACTCGCTGCTCTTCAGTCAAAACTTCAAAATCAAAACAATTTCCAAGAACCGCGTTATCTAAATATTTAGATAAATTTTTATAATTCATAAACCTATTTATTCCATCAAAAGAAGAGGCAGATAAACCAAAACCTTTATATGGTAAAAAATCCCAATAGCCAATATTATGAACAGATTCAAAGCCCGGTTTAGCAAAATTAGATATTTCATATTGCTTAAAACCATTTTCCCGTAAAAAATTAACAGTTTGTTCATAAAGTAAAACTTGCTCTTTTTCTTCAGGCAAAGTTATTTCACCCTGTTTAATCCGAAAATATAGCTTTGTTTTTTCATAAACTGTCAAAAAGTAAATTGATATATGATTTATTGGCCACAATGCAAGAGTTTGTAAAGTTTTTTTCCAAACCTCATTTTTAACACCGGGAAGACCAAGAATAAGATCCATAGAAATATTGTCAAAATATTTGGGTACAATATTCATTAAATCAATAACAACCTGTGTTTTTTGACATCTATTTAAATTTTTTAGAACCTCATCATCTAAAATCTGCGCGCCCATACTTAAACGATTAATTCCCAACTTTCGCCAAGTTTTCAAATGCTTTTCAGTAACATCCATGGGATTCGCTTCAATTGTAAATTCTTTTAATAAAGATAAATCAAAATTAATTCTCAATGTATTAATCAACTCTTC
>JAUWHS010000021.1 GCA_030605785.1 bacterium | reverse complement strand
GTTCTTCTTTTTGTGCTTGTTTTAACTTTTTAGGTTTTGATTTTTTTCTTTTCTGTTCACTTTTTATATTTTCTAGTGATTCTTGTTTTTTTTTAATTTGACCCTTTATTTCATCTTTAATTTGATTTTGTAGAGAGGGATTAGATTCTTTTTTTGTATTTAGTTCTATTTTTAAATTAATTTCATTTATCTGCTTTTGTAGATTTGTAATTTCAACATTTGTCTCATCATCTTTAACAACAGCTCTGCCTTTTCTTATAAAACCTAATATTTTTTTTTCTTTTGGCTTTCTGGAAGTGCGAATGATTTGTAATGTTAGTTCTACAAATTTAGATGGATCTTCATCTTTGGATCTGATATCAGTAGCCTTTCTTTCTTGTGCTGTTTTTCTCTCTTGTTGAGTTTTTTCTTTTTTTGAAAATGGATTTTTAAATTTGAAAGCTTCTACATTTATGGAAGTTAACAAAAATGATAAAAAGATGAATATAGTGAAAAAACATATATTTTTCATGATTATTACCTTTTTAATTGATTTTCCTACAAATAATGTTAATTTTTCGTTGATTTCTACCTTATTAAAAGATAATCATGAAAAACAACAAAATCTTAAATTTAAGACATTTTTTGAAAAAATATTAAGTTTTAATGTAAAAATTGCATATGTAGCTAAACCCTTTTGTTTTCTGATTGTAATATTAGTAGAATTCAAATATACAACAATATAAGCTTGTGCTTTGAAATTATTGACAAAAGTATTTGAAGAAATTAAGAATATATTTTATTAACCAAGAGTGGAGGATTGATTATGAATAAGGTTAAAAATATGAAAAAAATAGTTAGTGTTCTGGTATTAGGTTTGAGTGTTTTGTTAACAAGTAATGGCTTTGCATCACCTGGAAATTTTTTAAAAAGGGGTCTTGAAAAGGCAAATCAAAGAGTACAAAAAACTTTAAATGGAAATTCAGCATTGCATTGTGCAGTTAAATCAGGAAATTTGCAAAGTGTTAAGCTAGTTTATAAAAAGCATCCTGAATTAATTGAAAAGGTTAATGATAAAAGAGAAACACCTTTATTTACAGCTGTAAATGAAGGTGATGAAGCAGTTTTATCTATAATTATTTATTTAGTTAAAGATTGTGGTGCAAATGTTAATATTGTTAATAATGAAGATCAATATTTGTTAGTAGAAGCGTTGCCTGGTAAAAGATCTGATGTTATTAGATGGTTGCTTGCGGCTGGTGCCAATCCGAATGTAAAAGATTCTTTTACATTGTATTCAGCTTTGGATATATCTATTTACTTAGAAAATTACGAAATAGCAATTATGTTTTTAGCGTCAGGAGCTAATGTTAATGAACGTGATCCAGAAGGTGAAAAGCTTAATTTGGAGCGTTATTGCAATAACCTTGTACGTGAACATTTAACTTTTGAAAAGGCTATTAGTGAAGAACTAGAAAAGCTTATAGAACTTAGAAGACAAATAAACGATGTTCGTGAAGATAATGGTAAAGATAAACTTCCTGAATTGCCACAAATTTCGGACGAAACAATGAATAAACTACATAGTGAATTTGAACTAGCACTACAAAGAAGGAATGAATGTCGTCGTAAAAATGGATGTGAATTGTTTATAATTGAAGGTTATAAAAGCATTGCAGATGGTCAGCGAACAGGTGAATGTGTCTACGGTGTTAGAAGCTAATTTGATAAAATCAAACGAAAACTAATTTGTGCGGGGAAAGAAAAATCTTTCCCCGCTATTTTTTTGTGCTTAAGAAAAGTTTAGTTTTTTTATCCTTGATTTAGCGGAATAGATTTAAGCCAGGCCTGGTTTGCGCCGTCTAACATCTGGTAAAGCTTTCCTCCTTCGTTAAAGCTTCGGAGGACAAGTCGGCGCACTGAAAAGGCCGTAGGCAATACAGAGTGATTTTGGATGTTGTTGGTTGAATATTATTATTTGAGATTCAGCCGTCGTACCGCAAAAAAGCGGCACTATGGCGGACAAGCCAAATGGTGAATACAGCACTTGGTTTGGGGGTTCCAAGGGGTCTCAAATTATACCCCTTGGCTTGCAGTTAAAATATAGTTTGAATAAAGTTGATAAATAGAAGAAAATAACTTTTTAGTAAGTTAGTATCTTATTTTTCAAGGAAAATCTAAATGACAACCTTTCGTTCAAAAAAAATATTTTTCATAAGTGAATGCTTGGTAAATCAAAACATACGCGCTTATGGAGTTGGAAATATGAAAGGGCAGGGCTGTGTCGCTGAAATATTGAATGTTCTAATTAAAAACGGTATTGGTTTATCAGTTGTATCTTGTCCTGAAGTTTTATATGAAGGTTTAAAAAGAAACGCTTGCGGAAAAGGTCGATATGAAAATTTTGAATACCGTGAAATTTGCTCAAAAAAAGCCCAAGAATTAATTGATAGATATAAACTTTACCTTGATGATGATTATAAGGTCGGTGGTTTCATTTGTGTAAACGGTTCCCCATCATGCGCTATTGATTATTGTTATCGTGGTAAAGAAGGTAAAACAAAATGTTTTGAACCGGGCGTTTTTATTGAAGAGGTTCAAGCAAAATTAAAAGAGGAAGGTTTGGGTTTAGAATTTGTAGGTGTGAGAATCAAAGAGCTTTCTAATGTTTTAGAAAAAATAAATTCAATAATTTCTAAAATGTAAATTTAAATTTTAGTACTAAATAAACAATAGAAATCAAAATAGTTGAAACCTTTAAATTGAATTTTTCATAAAAAATGCTAAAAATTTTAACCTCCCTTTTGTTCCCAAACAATTGCCCCGAATGCAAAATCATAATTCGCGAAGATGAAGTCTTTTGTGAAAACTGTCTAAAAAAAATCAAACCGATTGTTTCCGATTTTATTCAAATTAATCAAAATTACAACATG
>JAUWHS010000042.1 GCA_030605785.1 bacterium | reverse complement strand
TCTAGAAGAAACATTAATAATTGATATTCATTAACGCGTCTTTAAAAGAGTATTTTCCAGTAAAAAACAGTTTTATTCAAATAAATTTACATTTTTTTCAAAAAAAATAATATAAAATGTCCAAAACAAGCCTAAAAAGCGGGATCAGCTTTTGACGATTAGAAAAGAATTAAATAATCTTTAGATAATATAATTTATAATAAAAACAAACAAATGGGGGTAATTGTGAAAAAATTAATATTTCTAACTTTTCTTTTATTGTTCGGATTCATCAATCACTCATATCCTATGAAACGGATTGAGAATACAAATGAAAATAAAACTACCGAACTTCACACATTGATACTAGATGGTGAAATTGAAAAAATAAAAGAATTATTAGATAAAAAGCCAGAAAAACAAGCTGAACTTTTAAGCGCAGTAGATCCCGGAAAAAACACCCCTTTACATATCGCAATGTCTTTGACACCGACATACTTTTCAATGCTTTCATATAAAGAAGCGAAATCTCATGCAAAACCTCAAAAAAAACATGAAACATTAAGTGACGAAATAATTGAGACTTTAATTAACTATATTCTCAAACAACCCAACGCTATTCTCAAACAACCCAACGCTAAAAAAATTCTTAACGCCAAAAATGAATATGGCAACACACCTCTTCATAGCGCAGTCACAAATAATAAATCTAAAATTATAAAGCAAATATTAGAATTAAAAGATTCCAATAATCTAACGTTAATAGAACGTGACGCCTTAGATAAAAATAAAGATACCCCGCTACATTGCGCCGCAAGTTTCGGGTTTCATGAAATCGTAGAAATTTTATCAACCGATAAAAATATATATTTTAAAAATAACGAAGGAAATACACCTCTACATCTTTCAATAGCAACATCATCAAACGAGAATATCTCTAACTCTCTATATCCTTTTTTAGGAACATCGTCATCGATCGACTACAAAAAATGTATAACACTATTTCTTGTCAAATCGAAGAAGAAGCTTCTTTTTTCAGCAAATAATGATGGAAAAATTCCAATCCAATTAACTCCAAGATATCCAAATTCAGAACCTATAAATGAAGGCTGCTTCAATCTAATAAAAAGCACGCAAAATTCAATATTTAATCCTCTGGTCGAATCATTATCAAACGATTCAGATGACGATTTTATAAAAAAGGTTAATGAACAATTAAAAAAATATGATATAGAAAGCATTGAAAACCTAATAAATCCGGATACTGAAACAACATTACTACATTTGGCCGCATCATTAAATAAAAACTCTCTTTTCAAAGTAAAAGCTATAGAAGCGCAACAAAAGCAAACTCAAACAACCAAATCACAATCTGAAAAAAATCATAAAAAAAGCAAAAGAAACGCGAAAAAGAAAAAACCTAGAAGAAATAAAAAGCGACAATTAGAAAAGCAACAATTAGAAAAGCAAAATAACGCCGCAAAAATAATTCAAAATAATTTTAGAATTTATTTAGCTAAAAAAGAATTGCAAAACAAACAACAAATTTTAGAAAATAAAAAGCAAGAGCTACAAATAATAAAAAACAATATTTTAAAATCTATTTCTCAATTAGGAAAAGAAAAAACTCTTTCAGTAAAAGAAGTTAGAAAACTTAGAGATTTAAAAACCCAAGTAGCCCAAAGCATGAAGTATTTAACAGAATTAAAAGGACAAAACAATAATACAATTTTACATCTATTCTCAACTTATGGTCTTTTAGACGAAAGCTTCATAAAAAAATTCATATTAAATAATGGAAAGATTAACGAACAAAATAACACCGGTGAAACAATACTACACATGTCAATTTTAAATGGATACAGTAGGCAAACAGAATTACTTATTAATTCAAAATCAGACATAACAATTAGAAACAAAGAAAAAGACACTCCACTTCATTGGGCAATATTGGCTCATAATAATTCTGAAGTTTTAGATCAAGATACAAATGAACCGAGAAATAATTGTGAAATAATTAAAAAACTTATAAATAAAAAAACAATTAACGCTCAAGATAATGATGGAAATACACCTCTTCACTTAGCAGCATATCTTGGACATCTTGATTTGGTTTCAATTCTTATTAAGGCAAAATGTGACATTAATATAAAAAATCATAACGGTAAAACGCCATTACACTATGCCGCAATAAATAATCATAAAGATATTGTACAAAAACTTGTTGATAATAACGCGGATCTTGATGCGCGAGATAATAGAAATAAGAATCCATATTACTATGTAAATGACCAAGCTGATTATAAAGAGATTGCAACAATGCTTAAAACTGCATGGAATAAGCAGAAAAACAAGCAAAGACAAAACAGAAAACCAAAAAAAATTGAACAAAATTGGCGAAAACCATATTAATAATTAAAGAAAACAAAACAATGAAAAAATTTGTAATAAATATATCGTTATTAACATTTTTATTTTCATTGCAACTAAATGCAGGAAACACATCCTCATTTTTTATTGATTTAAATAAACAACTTCTTTCAGCAGTACAAAAAGAATCAATTGAGCAAATTCATGATGCAATAAACAATGGCGCTAAAGTTAATGAAAAATTTGGTGAAAATCAAAACACTGTTCTCCATTTTGCAGCAGATCAAAATTCTCCTAATATAATAAACTTTCTCTTAGAAAAGAATTCTGAAATAGATTCCAAAAATAAATTTGGGGCCTCCCCATTACACATTGCGACAAGCAAAGAAGCAATTAATTCTGTTATCGCTCTAGTTGAAAAAAATGCAAATATAAATGCAAAAAATGAAGATGGTGACACCCCATTACATATTGCTGTAATAAAAAACAATATAAAAATTGTAAGTATTTTACTAGAATCTGGATCTTATATTAACGCTGCAAATAATAAAAAGCGAACTCCTTTGCATCTAGCCGTTGGCACAGAAAAAACGGAAATAATAAAAATTCTCATGGATTATGGAGCAAATCCATATATTAAAAGTAATTCAGATAAAAATGCATTTAATTATGCCAAAGAAACTACACAAAGCCAGAAAATATCAGGAATAATTCAAAATAAAATTCGAGACAAAGAAAAAAAAGATAAAAAAGAAAAACAACAAAGCCACAACAATTTAATTTTAACAAAAAAGCTTGAGGAAAAAGAACGCCATCGTAGAGTGCGAAAAAAAGAGATCAAAAAAGAACTAGACGAATTACGAAAAAAATTAAGTCATTTAGAAATAGATACAAAATCTAGAGAAGACGAAATAAATAAGCTATCAAACAAATTAGAAAAAAAATTAAAAATAGATGAAAAAATAAAACGAATAAATGAATTAGAAAAACAAAATAAACAATTGGAAAAAAATAACCGAAAAGCAATACAAAGAATTAACATTCTGAAAAAAAGAATAGCCGCAATTAAAATTCAAAAAGCATTTAGATCACACATAAGAAAATTTATTATCAAATTTAATGAAATATTATTCTGGCATATAGCGCAAACCGGAGGAAAACAATTTATTGAAATTAACAATTTAGGTAATATTTTAAAATTCAAGGATACAAACGGAAATACAGCTCTTCATGTATTCGCGTCCTTTGGAACAAATTTTGACGCGCTTAATTTTGTTCCATTTCTTTTAAGACAAGCCATCGACATCAACGCAAAAAATAATGACGGCATGACTCCTTTGCATCTGGGAGTTCTTCATCAAAATAGTAAAACTGTACAATTATTAATAAATTATGACGCGCAAGTTAATACGCAAGAAAAACATCTAAGTTATTCACCTCTTCATGAAGCTATAAACTTAAAAAATAATGTAATAACAAAAATTTTAATAAATACTAAAAATATCAATTTAAATACTCAAGCAAAAAATGGATTTACACCTCTTCATATTGCCGCAAAAAAAGAAAATGAATTTATTGTAACCCTGCTTATACAAAAAGGAGCCGATCCTACAATTACAAATTTAGCTGGAAGAAGAGCCGATACATATAGTATGAGAACAAGAATAATTAACATTATTAAAGGAACTTCAAATCCACCGGAACCAATAAATCCAAATTTAGTTCTAAATTTAGATGATTCAGATGGAGAATTTTAAAAAAAATCTCGCACGATCTCCATTTTTTTGGGCGTGGATACAGAACCACGCCCTACTTTTTTTATTCAAAAATCAAAAAGGCAAATCGTCTTCAAACGGTTTTTCATCTTTAAAATTGATTTCTCCTGTAGATGTATCTTGCGCTTTTTGTTCTGACGGTTCAACTTGCTTTTCAGTTGTAGCAGCCTGGATAGGTTGCGAGACTTGCTCAGGCTGTTTCGCTTTTTGTGTTTCTTGCTCTGCGGGTTGTGAAAAATTATTTACTGAATTATTTACTGATTGATTATTTTGATTTTGTGAATAATTAGAATCTTCGGTTGAAGCAGATGTAGAAACAAATGTAACTCGATCAGCAACAATTATATGCTTATTTCTTTTTTGACCGTTGTTGTCAATCCAGCTATCAAATTTTAATCGACCTTCAACCAAAACGTTTTTACCTTTTTGAAGATACTGATTACAACTATCAGCTTGAGGACCCCAAACATCAACATCAACAAAACAGACTTCTTGAATCATCGCGCCTGTTTGTTTATTTTTAAATTGACGATTTGACGCTAAACCCAAACGACAAAGAGCTTGGCCTGAAGGAAGTTGTTTATAATCAGGATCTCTTGTTAAATTCCCCATAATTATCACGCGATTGTAACTAGCCATTAAAAAACCTTTCTAATTAAAAAATATATTTCAAATTTTAACTATTCAAAAAAACTACCAAGGAAAACATTGGTTTGCAAAACTATAATAGAAACCAAAATAAAATCAAGAAAACAAGCCTCGAACCTTATCAAAGTCTTTTTGTAACTTTTGATAATCTTCATCTTGCTTTATGCAACTTTTATATAAAACGTTTAAATTTTTAGAAATATTTTTAGAATTACAACCAACTTGAAGGATTTCTTTAAAAACAGGTTTATTCAAAAATAAATTAGGTAATGACATATATTTTATTTTCGCAATCGATTTTACTAAAAAATATGTAATCCATGAAGCTTTATAAACCATTAAACTTGGAACTCTCAAAAATGAAAGTTGTAATGAAATCGTTCCGGGTTTTGATAGAGCCAAAGTCGCGGTATTTAAAATTTTTAGTTTTTCTTCTTGACCCAAAACTATGTTTATTTTCGGAGCGCGTAATTTACGCAATTTAGTTTTAATTTTTTCAATATTAATTGATTCAGCCAGAGGTAAATAAACATCCACTCCGGAATTTATTAACTTAAATCTTTTTATACTATCAACAAAGAGAGGTAACAATTTTTCAATTTCAGAAGTTCTTGACCCCGGCAAAATTACAAGACGTTTTTTTTCTTTCACGGCATTATCAAAATAACTTTGTAATTCATCGTAAACCGGATTGCCTAAATATCTTACTTTTATTCCGCGTTTTTCATACCAATCAACTTCAAACGGAAACAAAACAATAATATCATCGCTATTTCTTTTAAGTGTCCTTGCTCGAAATGCCCCCCAAGCCCAAAGTTGCGGTGGAGATAAATATGTAATTTTAATATTTGGATTTTTACGTTTTAACTTTCTTGCCAAACGTAAATTGAAACCGGGAAAATCGATCAAAATAACTTCGTCAAAATTATTTTGTAAAATATAATCAAGAGTGGAATTTAAAAATTTAAAAATAAATCTTAAGCTCTTGATAATTTCAATAAAGCCCGCAACATTCAACTTTTCAAAGCGTTGATAAATCTTCGCGCCCGCAATCTTTAAAAAATCTCCTCCAACAGCTTCACAAACAAATTTTTCTTCGTTTCCATCCTGAGCTTGTCGAAGGATTAACTTATTTAAATACCAAGCTCCTAATTTATCACCTGATAATTCACCGGCAAGAATAAATATTTTTTTCATGATTGTTTTAAACAAATGTCCTTGTTAATTTGATTTTTGATTTGATTAATAATACCTGATTGCTCAGAAAGTTTTACATTAACATTATTTACAACATTCAAAGTTTTATTTAATTGTTCTCTCGATGCTTTTTTGAACGGTTTCTTATTATCAATTAATTCTTCAACTTTATCAAATAATTGTTTTTGCATTTTTGATAATTCAATTTGCATTTCACCCAGTTGCTTATTTACGTGAGCGCATTTATGCAAAACATTTTTAATTTCACCTCCAATATTTTCTTTTAATTCTGTTTTAGATTTATTTTTTCCTCTTGTTGTTTCCTTTTTTATTACAAAACTTGGTGGTTCTGCGTTTATAAAATTTATTAAAAATAACAATGAAAAATTTATTATTAAAAATTTGGGAAAAAAATTATTTTGAAAAATTCTCACAATAACTCCTAAAAAGTTACGAGCCGATTTCTCGACCCGGTTTCTATTTAATTTAAATAAACATTTATTTTTTATTTGTTTTGCCCAATATTCCATCAAAATCTGAATCTGACATTTTTTCGGTCCCTTCTTCTGTGGACGAAGAAGCATCACCTTCATCATCTTTTAGCGCCGAATTAGCATTCTTAAAATCAACCAAATCACTTCCGTTTTCAGGCAAGTTATTTCCTTGATCATTGTTAATGACAGAATTTTCTTCGCCTGAATCTTCAATTGAAAAATCATCTAAAGAATTATTATTTGACTCTCGATTATTCAATTTTAGAAGATTAGAAGCCTGTAATTTTTTTTGCATTTCTTCTGCTTCTTTTTTATTAAAAGTTAGACAACCTTGTTTTCCTACTCTATTAGTTTTATTTTTATCAACGTTTTCAGCTTCTTTCTCTATTGCTTCTTTTTTTGCAGGATCAAGACTACCTTCTTTATTCAAAGTCGGCTCTATCCAAAAAGAATAATTTATTTCTCCTTGTTTCTTTTCTTCTCCGCCAACATCTTTGTCGAAAACAAAAAAATCAGTTAAATCATCTACTGAACAAGATGATCCAACTGATTCTTCTTTATCTTCGGTTGATTCGAAATTAACTTCTTCTATTCGGGCTTTTTTTTTTCGTCTTCGTTTTCTTCATTAAAAAGATTATCTAATCCGAAATTGTCTTCATCTGCAATCTTTTTATCTTCAAATTCTTTCAATCTCTTCTGACTTTCATTAAAATCCTCTTTCTCTTCTGTTGTGGTTGTATCTTGTTTTTCCTCTACCGGTTCTTTATTTTCAGGCGGATCATTTTTAAGCTCTTCTGCTAATTTATCAAGATCTTCTTTTTCTTTTCCATTTTCTACTGGTGTAATTTCCTGTTTATCAGTCTCTTCAGAATCCATCTTTGCTGCTTCTTCTTGCTTTTGTTTATCTTCATAGCCTTTAAGCTCAGCGCTTGCAGTATCCGCCTCTAACCGATTAATTGCATGTTCTTTTTTATCATCATTTACGACAGGCTTTTCTTCGTTAACAGCATTTTCTTTTTCTTCCCGTTTTTTTTCTCTTTCTACCAATTCTTGCAATTCCTTTTGATCATCATCTTTTTCAGCTTGATTTTCCTCACCTTTAAAACCGTCTATGGGACGTCCCAACAAACTCGGTGCTTCAGGTTGTTCTTCTGTTGCTGGTGTTATTCCTCCATCTTCTCTTTCTTTAGTTCCATCTTGACTCCTTAGTTCTTCATCAGTTTCTAAAATTGAAGGATCTCCTGCTCCTATCAATTTATTTAAGTCATTTTCAGCATTTCGACCCAAAGTATTAAGATTGACAGGACGTTCTACTTTAATTTCACTTTTTTCTGTTTCGCTAGTATCTACAAAAATAATTTCTTTTTCTTTAACAACTGTTTCAACTTCTATTTCATTTTTTTCATTATTTAGTTCTGTTTTTTCTTCTTCGCTTACTGGTGCGATTTCGGGCTCTTGACTCTCAATTACTTCTTGTCCTTCTTTTTCATCTACCGACGTATTTTCATATTCTGGTTCTTCTAAAATTGAAGGTTCTTTTTTTTCGTTTTCGTCTACTGGTGTAATTTCTTCTCTTTTTTCAGGTTCATCACCGGGAACAAAATCACTGGAATCAGTATCTACTGGAAGCAAAGGAACTGGTGTGATTTCGTCACCTTCATCATCACCATCATCATCTTTCATAATTGAAGAGCCAGATTTGTTACAGATTTTATTGACGCCATAACAAACAACAATTGCCAACACAATGACAACTGCAATAGAAGCGGTGATTGTTAGTTTTTTGTGATTTTTAGCAAAGAAAGCGGGACGATGGTAAATAAAATCTAATAATTTATCTAAAGAGGTTGTATTAAGTTTTTTGCCATCCAATAAAATTTCATATAAATAAAGATTAAGTTTTTTGATTTTTTCGAAAAGCTCCGGTTTTTCAGATAACCCTCTTGTAATATCATCATCTGAAACTTCATCGAAATGTTTATTAAATTTTTCAACAGAATATTTTAATTTTCTTGAGTGATGATCTTTGAAAGATTTTACATTCGAAACAGGACTTAAAGTTTTTAAAAATTCGTCTCGAATATCCGCGTTTTCTTCTTTTTGCAACTCCTCAACAACATCATTAAGTAAAAAATCAAAATCACTTAATAAAGAAAGTTTTGTATCGGTGTCATTTCCTCCTTCGCGCAAGGCTTCAGAAGACAAAGCGTTAACAAACTCATGCAGTTCTGATTTGGCTAAATCCAAATTCGCGGAAACGTTACTTAATAACATCAAAGAAAAAAGAGATAAAAATAAAGCTTTCACCTTACTCATAAAAAACTCCTAGAAAAAAATATTCATAAAAAAACTTTTAACAATAATCTTGCCTAGTTTTGCCTAAAATGAAATGTTTGTAAAGATAAAAAGGTCAGATTTCTTTGCGCAAATATTTTATACCTAAAGAAACATATTGAACTAAAGAAATAATAGAAAAAGCCGTTATAAAACCAAGCAAGGTATAATAAGTTTTACTTGGAACCCAGCTGAAGAAATAACAAACAAAAATCCACGCGATAAAAATTATCTGAAAAAACGTTGTAAGCTTTCCCCAAATTGTAGGATTAATTTTTATTTTAATGTTTGCCTGCATAATAGAAAAAGTTCCAAGCATGATTGTGAATTCACGACACAAAATAAGAGTTATAAACCAAACGGGAATATGAAAAAATGGAGAATCTAAAAAGGCTAAAGAAGAAAAAGTCGAAATCAAAAAAATCTTGTCCGCGATAGGATCTAACATTGCGCCCAAGTTGGTTTGTTCATCCAGTAAACGAGCTAAATAACCATCTAGCAAATCTGTAGCGGACGCAAAAAGGAATGAATAAAAAGCTAAGTACCAATATTTAAAAATTATCGCGGCAACAATTACAGGAGTTAATAAAATGCGAACAAATGTTAAACAATTTGAAATTGTAAACCATTTGTCATCCTGAATAATTTGCCGTGTAATTGGATCAGAATACTTCATTAAAATCTACCTTCATCTCTTTTTAATTAATTACAATTGATTTCTTTTTAACTAAGAATTAATATTGAGCCATTTTTCTTAACCTAGCGATTCGTTTTTCCATTGGAGGGTGAGTTGAAAATAATGTCGTAAATCCGTTACCGGAAAACGGATAAACTATAAACAAACTCGCGGTACTTGTTTGCGCGTTTGATTTAGGTTTCAAACGTTTACTTTTCGCGTCGTAATGTAATTTTTCTAAAGCTGAAGCTAAGGCCAAAGGATCATGAGAAATTTTAGCGCCCGTTTCATCCGCTAGATACTCACGCGATCTGGAAATTGACAATTGAATTAACATTGCCGCGATGGGCATTAAAATAGCAATAAAAATCATACCAATACCACGTCCACGATCTCTATCCCCACTACCACCAAAAATAAACGACCATCGAAGCATATCCGCAACATATGCAATTGATGTCGCGATTGTCGCGGCAATTGTCGCAATCAAAATATCTCTATTTTTTACATGAGAAAGTTCATGGGATAAAACGCCCCGCAACTCATGTTCATCAAGAATATCTAAAATCCCCTGAGTAACGGCAACGGAGGCATGTTTGGGATTTCTTCCCGTCGCGAAAGCATTCGCCATATTTGTTGGAAGATACCATAATTTAGGCATTGGAATTTTCGCGTTATGCGCAAGTTCAGCAACCATTTCATAAACATTAGCATATCTATCTTTATCAAGTGGCTTTGCGCCATACATTTTTAAAACTATTTTGTCTGAATAAAAATAAGTTACAAAATTAATTAGAAGGGAAAAAATGAAAGCAAAAATTAAACCGGTTGTTCCACCAATCCAGTAACCCAATAAAAAAAGAAGGCCACTTAACGATGCCAGTAACATCGCGGTTTTTAATTGATTTTTAAACATATAAAACTCCTAAATTATTCTTCGATCTCATATTCAATTTCCCAATCATCCTCACCACATTCACTCTCTGTTTTTTTCTTAACATTATCACTCTCAACTTCTACATCAAACGCCTTGCGACAACTGCTTGTATCTCTAATTTCAATTAATTTTTCCGCTCCTTTTTTCAATTCATCTTTACTTATCAAAGATTCTTCCTCCAGCTGTTCTTGTAATTGCTCAAATGTTTTGTTCATCTCACTTTGCAAACGTTTTATCTTTTTTTGTAATTTTAGAATCATTTCAACGCCGGCTAAGTTTATTCCCATTTTATGAGTAAGGTGTATAACCTCTTCTAAACGATCAACATCCTCTTCTGAAAAAAGACGTGTATTGCCGGTCGTTCTTTTAGGACAAATAAGACCCTCTTTTTCATACATTCGAACAGTTTGCTGATGA
>JAUWHS010000029.1 GCA_030605785.1 bacterium | reverse complement strand
TCTTTTAATTGTGGGTGGAATTTTTGTAATAGAAACTTTATCTGTTATTGTTCAGGTTTTTTCATTTAAGTGTTTTGGTAGACGTGTATTTAAAATGGCGCCCATTCACCATCATTTTGAACTTTTAGGTTGGAATGAGGTAAAAATCACAATTCGTTTTTGGATTGTTTCTATCGTTTTAGCTTTAATCGCGCTTTTAACATTGAAAATTCGATAAAAAAATAAAATTTATATTGTTTTTAGGCTTTTCTTTTTTGGATAATTTCGTTTATCACATCTTCTATTATTATTCTTTTTTCTTTTTCTAGATTAGTTTGTTCTTCCGGCTTTTCGGCAATGGTTGGTTTTTTAGAACCAAGATTTTTATGCGCTTGAAGTTTATTTATATAATTAACTATTGCCATTGTATTGCCTTTATCAACAAAATCTAAAGCTATAAAATTTGGAAATCTACCCTTTGTTATATTGCTGAAATATCCATCTTTTGTCGTCTCACTTGGATATTTTTCTGTATATTCAGTCATCTCATTATTTTTACTTTGAGGTAAAATAAGTCCTTCGTTGTAAACTAAATTTATTAAAGATTCTATTCTTATAGTATTATCTTGTACCGATTCTGCTCTTTCTTTAAATTCTTTAAAAAATTTTTTCAACTCGCTTTTGTGTATCGGTAAAGGAAATTCAATAAAATAATTAAGCATTAAAAGTTTTTTGGGAATTTTTTCGTTATCCAGCCACTCTCCAAATGATTGATAACGTTCTTCTTGAGCTTTCCGCAAATCAATTGTTCCATATAAATTTTCTATTACATATTGCCACACCGGAAATGTGTATTTAGATTTTTCTTTCTTCTCCAGATCTTCACTAAAATCATTAAATATAACAATTCTTTTATTTTCCTTTTGCATCCATCCGATTGTTGGCCAATCCTCTTTTTTAAATTTGGCTTTTTCCTTGTTATTTGGTGTTAATACAAGTTGCGCGAATTCGGGTACTTCTCCAATTATGTAATCTAATAATTCCGTATCCGTGTAATTTTCCAAATACAAGGTAACAACTTCGTCTTTGTTTTCTTCTTTATTTAAAAATTCACTTATTATTTTTAAAGCATCTTCAAAAGGGGGTAATACTTGTTTTTTTGGTCCTCTTAATTTTAATATGCCTTTTACGAATTCTTTTGGTCTAAATAAAGGATTGATTGAACATTTTTCATGACACATTCTAATTGTCGCTCTTTTTGAGTATTCCTCTATTGTTTCATTTTCTTGTCTTTCACATTCTTTATTTGTCTTAATTTCTGTTGTCCATAGATCCGGTAATAAATATCTGACACCATTTTCTAATTGTTCTTTAATATTCCATTTTTGTTGCGCGTAAGGATCATATCCGGAATGATAAGCTGAGTTAGAATTATGTGCGCCATAAAAGCATACTTGGTCATAATTTAATCTTGGATCAGGTGGAATCCATTTATCTAAAATATAACGTGAGACATCACTGTTAGGATTTGAAAAAATTGTTATTGGGCCGGAGGTTTTTGATTTTTCTATTTGGCTTTCTAGATGTTGGCTAAAAATCATAAATATAAGAAAAAATAAATAATTTATTTTTTTTAATTTCATTTTTTTTCTTTCTATTTTTTAAAAATTATATTTTTACTTGCACTGGTCCCAGACGTTTTGCCGCAAAACTTTCTTTATGTTCTGTAATATCAAACTTGTATTCTATTTCTTTGGGATAATTGTCAGTAAAGGCCGGAAAAATTGCGATTATTGTGTTTATTTTCTTTCTAAGTTCCCTAATTTTCCAATTCAGTTCGCTTTTTATTTGTTCTTTATCAACCTTTTCCCCTTTTAGTTTTTTAGTAATCTCTTGAGTCGCTTTTTTTCCAAAATCATCTAACTCTGTATCTAATGCTTCATCTATTGATTCTATAGTTAGTTTTGTTAGAAGAGGAACAATGGTTGAGTCTCTTATCAAAGTATTATGATTAGGATTTAATAATTTTCCGTTTTCTTCTTTAATTTGAACTTGAATGTTGAATTTCTTGAAGCTAATTTGATCAAAAATGCTGAATTCTTTGAAGGGTTCATTTTTTTTAGCTATTTCAATTCTTCTGAATCCTACAGCCGCTTGTTTTTTATCTCCCAGAGAATATAAATTATAATACGTATGTATGGTCTCCATATTTTCATTAAACGGAAATCCTTCTAATCTATTCGGTGTTCCAAGAGTATAGACTTCTTCGACAATTGGAAAACGCGGTGATAAATTTTTTTCAGCCATTTTTTGCATTCTTTGTCTAATTTCGTTATCTGCTTTTACATAATATTTTTTTGTAAATATGTTTTTTAATTTAGAAAGGTTTCCTTTTCCCGTTTCAAATCGTGTGTCTACGTAAACATCTTCTTCTGTTGTGCTTATATCATCTTGTGGTTTAAATACATGTAATATTGATTTAGCAAATGTTTTTATTCTTCGACCCAAACTTTTGTCTTTCGGCTTTTTTTCTTTTTTATAACTCTTATCTAATAAATTAAGAGCTATTTTTGTAACATTCCCACCCATACTATGCGCAAAAATTATAATCTGAGGATCCTTTTCACGAGATTTTCTTTTTTCATAAATATCAAGAATCAAGTTTGCAAGAGCTTTTCCACCTGTGATAATGTGTTTGTCTCTTGATCCTTTTGTAATTTTTCCTTGTTTCCACTTAAATGATATTAGATCATAATTTGGCATTTTTCTTTTATCATAGTCAACATCAGTATCAGGATAGTCAATCCAGTCTGTTGCATCCCCAACACCGTGAACACCTATTATTATTGGTTTGTCTCCAATGTTTTCTATATTTGCAAGTTCAGTAGCTACCACGGCTTCAGCTTCAATAGCTCTGATATTTAAAGTATTAAATACTAGAAAAGCTAAGCATAAAATTTTTGCTAACTTCATATATTCTCCTTTTTTATTAGACAAATTATTTTTCTTTGATTTCAAAACCTTCAAAAACTTCAAATTTACAATTTTGTTTCCATGCGTCTTTTGGAAGTCCCGCTTTTTGACTTAGTTGTTCCAGTGTTGTTTGCAGATCCCATCCAAAACCGGCTGGAACTTGTGGTAAAAATACTGCGCTTAATCCATTTTTTTTCAA
>JAUWHS010000110.1 GCA_030605785.1 bacterium | reverse complement strand
TCTTTTAATTGTGGGTGGAATTTTTGTAATAGAAACTTTATCTGTTATTGTTCAGGTTTTTTCATTTAAGTGTTTTGGTAGACGTGTATTTAAAATGGCGCCCATTCACCATCATTTTGAACTTTTAGGTTGGAATGAGGTGAAAATCACAATTCGTTTTTGGATTGTTTCTATTGTTTTAGCTTTAATTGCGCTTTTAACGTTGAAGATTAGATAAAAAAAATTATTATGTATCGGTTTCAACTTCTTCAAAAATTGGTGATGAAAAATTGATACCTAAACCTGATAATTCTTCATAACTTTCAATTATTTTTTCAGTAGGAATAGCAATTTGCGCGCCAATATGATTTTCAAAAATTAAATATTCATCTTTATTTTCAATGCTTTGTTTTACTATTTCTCTTAAGTCATCCAGAGTTTCAACTTTTATATTATTTATCTTTTCTAAGATTCTACTTTGCTCTGAAAAAGACATTTCAAAAGCTTCGGAATCAGGTAAGACGTGTGTCATTATTAATAAAGGACGAAAGTTTTTGTATAAAAATTCATTTGGAGAAAGGCTTAAGACTGCAAATAAATTTTTTAAATCTAAATGATTCCCTTCCAATTGCATTATTGTAATTCCATCAATTATTTCGTAGTCAATTTTATCCCCAAGCTCAGGTAATATTTTTTTTAGACCATT
Organism: bacterium; assembly: GCA_030605785.1. Classification (GTDB taxonomy): domain Bacteria; phylum Babelota; class Babeliae; order Babelales; family JAUWHS01; genus JAUWHS01. The sequence goes on along the minus strand of JAUWHS010000110.1, from coordinate 1,433 downwards.
AAAGTTATTGCCGGGTTCTTTGATTATATTAAGTTCTATTTCTTTTTCATTTCTTAAGATTTTCATTTTTACGGAATCGTTAAATTTTATTTTATTTAAGCATGTTCTAAATCCCATTTTTTCATTTTTAGTTATTTGAATTTCGCCATGAATATCTATTGGCATATTGTTTAGTTGATAAATTATATCACCTGCTCTAACGCCATATTTATAACCTAAAGAATCTTTTATTGATTGTTGAATATAAATTCCATGGTCAAGTTTTTCTTTTGATAGGTATTTTATTGTATCTTCTGTAATCCTATCTGTTGTTACTATTCCCCAAAATGAATGACGAATAATTTGCTCATCAAATAAATTATCTAAAACATCTTGAATGTCGTTTATTGGAATTAAATATCCCATTCCTTCTGCAAATTCTATTTTGGATACGCAAATTCCGATAACATCACCTTTATCATTTACTGTTGGCCCTCCTGAATTACCATGATTTATTGGAGCCGTTGTGTGCAATACTTCAAATCCAAAAAGATCACTATCTTTTCCCGAAAAAATTCCTTCTGAAAGTTGGATAGAATCAGAAGCCAGAGGGTATCCTAAAACCATTAGTTTTTGTGAGTCAGTAAGTTGATCAGAATTGCCTAAATTTAAATATGTAATTTTTCCAAGTTTTTCTTCAACCTTTTTTAAGTCTTTTTCTTTTAATTTTATTAACGCGATATCTCTTTCCGGATAAGCTCCAACAATTTCACAATTAAATTGTTTTTTTCCTTGAGACGGGATGTTGATATATATTTTACTGGCTCCCTCGACTACGTGATAGCAGGTCAAGATATAACCATCTTCACTGATAAAAAATCCTGATCCTGCAATTTTTTCATTTTCAGGATTTCTGTATGGTTCAAGCCAATTGTAGATATTTATGTTGCTATATATTTTAACAATAGCTTCTTTTTGTTTTGAATAAATGTTTTCAGTTTGTTTTAAATTTGATTCATAGGTGTTTGCCAATTGTTCAATTGGTGAAGATATTTCATCTTGAGTTAGAATTTCATTTGCGTTTATTGTTACTACAAAAATAAGCAACGAAAAACAAAAAATAAAAATATTTTTTAATTTGTACATAAAGGCTCCTTGGTTTATTTAGATATTGGATAAATTATTATCCCCCGTTAATTACCGTTACCATAGAGCAAATTGTACATACTATTTTTATTTAAAGCAATTGCTACAGGTAGGAATGATTTTATAGACAACTGTTATTTTTCTTTTATTTCAAAACCTTCAAAAGTTTCAAATTTACAATTTTGTTTCCATGCGTCTTTTGGAAGTCCCGCTTTTTGACTTAGTTGTTCCAGTGTTGTTTGCAGATCCCATCCAAAACCGGCTGGAACTTGTGGTAAAAATACTGCGCTTAATCCATTTTTTTTCAA
>JAUWHS010000074.1 GCA_030605785.1 bacterium | reverse complement strand
AATGTCTCCGTTTAAACCAAATGTTTTTTCACTTGTAGGTGTTGACCAATCATCATAATCGGATGCGCGTAAGTCGTGCGGTTTTCCGGATTTTAATGGATAACCAATTCCAATTAAAAAAACGGCGCCAAATTTTTTTGTAATTAATTTTTCACGTTCTTTTGAAGTTTTGCCAGGAAAAAACTCTTCTAAGTCTTGTGTGTGAATAAATGTTATTTTTTCCGGAAGTTGTTTTTTTATCTTCGGGAAATGTTTTGTAACAATATCTTCGGTTTGTAAAATTGCTTTATAAATTTTTTCAACAGTTTCTTTTAAAAAAGATAACGTTCTATCTTGTTTTGTTATTACTTTTTCCCAGTCCCATTGATCAACATAAATACTGTGAATTGCATCGGGATCTTCATCTTTTCTTATTGCGTCCATGTCTGTATAAAGTCCGGTATGCATTTTAAATTTATGTTTACCTAAAGTATAGCGTTTCCATTTTGCGAGACTGTGAGCAATTTCTAAAGTTGGTTTTATTCCTTTTGCTTTAAAACTTACCGGAATTTGTGTGCCTGCAAGATCATCTTGCAACCCCGAACCAACTGGTAAAAAACGCGGAGCTGTTACACGCGTTAAATCTAATTGTTTTGCCAATTTATGTTCAAATGTGTCTTTTGTTATTTTTATTGCTTGTTCTGTTTTGAAAAAATCTAAAATTGGTTTATACGTTTTTTTTATTGAAATAGAAATCTTTTGCATAATTAAATCCTTAAATTTAAAAAGGTAAAAAAAATAAATTTTATAAAATGATAAATTTCACCTATCAAGGTGATTTTGTTTTGTTTATGGTATTAGTTAGATACCTGGAAATTAATTATTTTGATTATTATTAGAATTATTGAAATTCTGTAAATTGAAATTATTGGAATTGGAAGATTTTTTTTGATTAAAAGAAATAGAAGGAATAGAAAAAATAAGCTTGCGCGCAAAACCTGATGAATCCATTAAGGTTTTCATTTGGCCTCCTTGTTTAACCGTTTGGTAAAGATAACAACTGAATAAAACTATAACATTAGTCCTTGCCTTTCTCAAGTGGTTTGTTTTAATAGGTTGTAATTTTTGGTATTAAGGATGGTTTAATCGTTTTTGAGGATATATTTTATGAAAAAAATTAATATTATATTTTTTATAATTTCTTTAATTTTAGTGAATCATATTTTTGCAGGTAAAAATAGAATATCTGTACTTAAAGATGAAGCAAAACAGCATTCGACTAATATTAAAAAAGTAATAAAAAGAGTAAATAAAAAAAGAGCTGAATTAGAAAGAAGAAAAGCTAGACTGGAAGAATTAAAAAAATTAAAGCGTTTACCACGCTTTCAAAGTAGATACGAATTTGAGAGGATTATGAAAGAAGTCAATTTAAAAAAAGATAAAGATCTAGCCGAGATTATAAATAAACTTGATTCATTTGAAATTGATTAATATTTTAAATTTTACGATTTATTCTACTTCGCCAGAATACCCAAGGCTTTAGCCTGGGGATGAATGGCGGGGTAGAACCCTTCGAAGCTTTAGCGAAGTAGGGTTGGCTTCGAAGAATTCCGCGCGATACAACGGCTTTTAAGCCGTTGAGCGCTTCATTTGTTATAGCCCTTTGTTTTTGTGACAATGGCGTGGTACGGTGAATGAAAAATAAGAAATATTCGGGAGTTTAATAATTAAGAATTTTGTTGCATATGAAGGTAGTGAATTTACGATTGAATGGTATTACAATTCACAGGATAAAAGTGTTGCTCTCGAATATTTTAAAAAACTAACTCGAGCCTGTCAGAAGAAGTTCGCGCACTTATTGTTTGAGCTTGGTGACTTGGGAAAAATATATAACAAGGAAAAGTTTCGTCATGAGGGAAATCAAATTTATGCGTTAAAAGTGTATCAGGATCGCTTTTTATGTTTCTTCTTTGAAGGCTCAAGAATTATTTTGACCAATGCATATGAAAAGAAAAGTAAAAAAATGCCTCAGCGGGAAAAAGCTAAGGCAATTAATTCCAGAAAGACCTATAAGAAAAAATGTAGTGAGGGAACTTATTATGAGTAAAAAAATAAAATCAACTTGCGATAAGCTTGTTGATTCAATGGGTAAAAAAGAACGAGAAGAATTTTTCAGAGAATATAAAGAATTGTTGCTATCAGAACTTCTTCTTGCGGCAATGGAAAAAGAAGAACTTTCAGTCAGAAAGCTTGCAAAAATGGCAGGAGTGTCGCCAACAATTGTTCAAGCAATGCGCTCGGGCTCTAAGAAAGACTTTACTTTGAAAAGCTTTTTTAAGGTTTTGCATGGTCTTGGTTGTAGTAAGTTGACGGTAGAAATAAACGGCAGACCGTTTTTGCTACATATCTCATATTAAAAAAATTAGAGCATTTACTTCGCTTTCAAAACAGGCATGAACTTGGCAGGATTATAAAAGAACTCAATTCAGAAAAAAATAAAGATCTGGACGAGATTATAAATAAACTTAATTTAGGTCTAATTGAATAAATTCTATTTTTGTCCTTCTCTTTTTTATTAAAATCTAATTATAGGGTTTTAATAGGGAGGGGGATCATGAAGAACAAAATTTTTTTAACATGTTTTATGTTATTATTTTTCTTGTTTAATCGAAACCTAAATTCTTCAGCCGTCGCTTTCTCTTACGCTAAAGCTTTCTCCTTCGTTAAAACTTCGGAGAACAAACCTTTTGCATCCTACGCATAAAGCTTCGGAGTACCCTGCGAAGTTTTACACGAAGAAGGGGAAGCCTTGGCGAAAGAGGTCAAAGGATATTCTCCGAAGCCTTGGCGAAGGAGAAAAAGCTTTGGCGGATCATATGCTTCGAGGTATTGATGAAAGAGGAAAGGATTTAAAAATGCAAATAATTGCGCATCGTGGGGCAAGTGGCTATGAACTTGAAAACAGTTTGAGTTCATTTAAAAAAGCGATAGAAATGGGTGTTGATGGAATTGAACTGGATGTTTACCGATGTAAAACCGGTGAATTAGTTGTGATTCATGATGAAAAAATTAATCGAGTAACAAACGGTACAGGTTATGTTCAAGATTTTACTTTAGATGAACTTAAAAGTTTTGATCTAAAAAACGGTGAAAAAATTCCAACTTTAAATGAAGTCTTAGATTTAGTTAATAAAAAAATAATAGTTGATATTGAACTAAAAGGTGAAAATACAGGTGAACCGGTTGAGCAAGCAATTAAAGATTATGCGCAAAATAAAGGCTGGTCGTATTATAATTTTCTTGTAACATCTTTTAATCATATTGAGTTGCGACATTTTCATGAACTTTGCGATGAAGTTAAAATTGGTGTGTTGATATCCGGGATTCCAATTGGCTATACACAATTCGCGAAAGATTTAGGCGCTAAATTTGTTGTTTTATCTAAAAGTTTTATAAATAAAAAATTTGTTGATAACGCTCATGCTAAAAATTTGCAAGTTTTTGTTTATACCATTAATGATGTTGATGATTTTGAAAAAATGAAAAACTTAGGTGTTGATGTAATAATTACAAATTATCCGGATCGTTTTTAATTATAGTTGAATCAGGAAATTAATTTTATTATGAAACTTTCTTCTTAAGCCAGCTGGTACTCCAGTAAAATCTTATAAGAATTATTATTGTGTTTACAATTGTTCTTGTGAAGAACGCGACGTATCCGCCAAGTATTCCGTATCCCATTTTTAGTACAAGAAAATATGCTAAAGGCAGTAATAGTAAATATTCTACAATAATATCTTCCCACATTAAAAAACGTGTATCTTCCGCTCCTGTAAGCGCTCCCATTGGAATGAAATATCCAATAGCGATAAATTGTTCAATGCAAACAATTCTTATTGTCGCAATTGTCATGCCTGCGACTTCCATGTCATTTGGACTAAACATTCTTGCGATTATTGGCGCGAAAATAAATACTATTATAGAAATTGCGGTATAGGAAATAAATGTGAGTTTAAAAACTTTTTTTATGCCCGGAAAAACAAGATCTTTTCTTTGCGCGCCGAATAATTTACCAACGATAATTGAACTGGCAATGGAAAACCCTTTTTGAGGTAAGTATAAAACTAGAAAAACTTGGGAAGTTATTTGATATACAGCTAAAGCGATTGCTCCAAGTTTTCCAAAAATTAACGCGAATATACAAAGTGAGAGATAGTAAAATCCGGAGAATGCTCCAATTTCAGCAGATATTGTAAAATATTCTTTTGCGATTTTTTTAACAGATATTCTTAATTTTATATAAGGTCTGCTTAGTTTTGATTTAAAAATCACAATTAAACTAACTATCGCTCCGACAACATATGCGATAAATGACGCGACAGCCGCTCCTTTAACGCCCATTACAGGCGCTCCGAATTTTCCATAAATAAGAACATAATCTAGTACAGCGTTTACAACACCAATAACGAGGGTTACCCAAAGAGGAGTTAGAGTATCTCCCAGACCTCTAAAAAAACCTGTAAAAGCAAAAAATATCATAACAAAAGGTGTTGCAAGAGTTAGAATGTAAAGATAATCGATTCCATCAAACCTAATTGATTGATTATCTACTAAATTAAAAACGCCGACACTTAATGGATAAGCAATGAACATAATCGCAACACCAACAACAATTGCTGTAACTAAACTTAAAAGTAAAACTCTGGAAATGTTGTTTTTTTCTTTTGCCCCTAAAAATCGGGCGGTCATAACGGTTGTTCCGTGTTTAAGACCATCAAGAAAATTATAGACTGTAGTTGAGACTATACTTGCCATAGAAACTGCTGCCAAGGCAACGGTTCCAACCTGACCAATAAACAGGATGTCAATTATACCAACAAGTATTATTGTCGCTTGCGATAAGATTGCAGGCCAAGTAAGTTTTAAGATATTTTCTGTACTGATTTCTTTTCTCATTGTAATGCCCCCCTCAACTATGATTCTTTGTCCCCGTCCTCCTCAAAGTATGACCAAAGTGTCATCCATCGAAGAACCCGTTGTCTAATATATAGAAGAGGCTTGTTTTTTTATATAGTTTAATAAAATAGGTCTTTTTTTATTTGTAAATAAAGAATCATATTTCTTGTGGATTGTTTACAAATAATGAAAAAGTCGGTCAAACTTTTACACTTGCTTGGCCGATAATTTTGTTTCTTGCTTGTTGCTAATTAAAATATGTTTGGATAATCAAAAAGAAACGATATGGTTGAATAATACAGGAAAATCAGGATTTGGGCAAGTAATTTAGGGACATAAATCATTAGCCCGAAATTTTTCGGGCTAACTTTGATTAAAAAGAGAATGCAATGTTGGGTTAAAAATTTGAAGAATTAATATTTTAACGATTCTTATTCTGCATTAAGTCTATAATAGAGTTAAGCTTCTGATTTATCGTTACAAGCACATTATTGGTTGTCTCAATCCTACTACTGATTGCCTCAATCCTATATGAATCTGCAGAGTAGTTACTATACGCTTGTGTTATAACAACTATTGTACCCGCAAACAAAGCAACAATAATTAATTTCTTAAATATTGTCATAAAAATTCCTTCTTTTGTTTGAATATTAATAAAAATTTATTGGATGGTTGGCGTTTAAAATTTTAATAAAGCGTAATTCTATCATTCAAAATTCTAAGGTCAATCTTTTTCTTTAGCTTTTTACTTTATTTTGCGGCATATGTTTCATGTGATAAGATGATTACTCTTTGTTTTTAAAATCACAAATTAGGGATAAAAAATGTTAACGGCGAATAATCTGACTTTAATTTTTGGCGATAAAATCATTTTTAATGATATTTCATTTAATATTGCTAAAAATCAAAAAATTGGCCTTGTTGGTAGAAATGGAAGTGGAAAATCAACATTGTTAAAAGTTCTCGATAAAATACAAAATTTGGATGAGGGGGAAGTCGCGATAGAAAAAAATATCAAAATCGCGTATTTACCTCAAGAAGTAATTTTAGTTTCAACAAAAACAATTTTAGATGAAGTTTTAAGTGTTTTTGAAGATGACGTTAAATTAAAAAAAAAGTTAGATGAACTTGAAGAATATTTTGAAAATCATAACAAAGAAGTTTGTACGGAAAAACTAGAAAGATATTCAGAATTACAACATGAGCTTCAAGATAAAAACATTGAAAATATTATTGTGGACGCAAAAAAAATGCTCCTTTCTTTGGGCTTTTCTCAAAGCCAATTTGAAAAACCGGTTGACCAATTAAGTGTTGGTTGGAAAATGCGTCTAGTTTTAGCAAAACTATTGTTGCAAAAAGCCGATTTTTATCTTTTTGATGAACCAACAAACCATCTTGATATTATCGCAAAAGATTGGTTTTTAGATTTTTTAAGACATTCAAAATTTGGTTTTATGTTAGTTTCTCACGATCGTTATTTTCTTGATCATGCTTGTGATTATATTTTTGATTTAGAAATGGGTAACCTAAAAGTTTTTCATTCAAATTTTTCAAAATATTTAGAATTAAAACAAAAGGATAGGGAGTTACTTGAATCTCAATATAAAAATCAACAACGAGAGCTAAAGAAAAAAAAAGAACTCATTGATAGATTTCGCGCAAAAGCAAGTAAAGCAAAAATGGCTCAAAGTTTAATCAAAGAATTAGAAAAAATAGAAAGAATTGAAATAACGCATGAGCAAAAGGAAATTCGAATAAGTTTTCCTCCAATAACCAGATCCGGAAGAATTGTTTTAGAAGCTAAAGATTTATCAAAGAAGTTTGATGGTACAACAATTTTTAAAAACGCGTCATTTGAAATTTTCCGTGGGGATAAGGCTGCGATTATTGCGGCAAACGGAAAAGGTAAAACAACTCTTTTAAATTTAATTATGAATAAATACAATGTTGAAACGGGACATTTTAAATTAGGTCATAATGTTAAAGTCGCGTATTTTGAACAAGATCAGGAAAGATCATTAAATAAAAACAATACAATTCTACAGGAAGTTGAAAATGTTTGTACAAACGCGGAACAACGAGGTCGAGTTCGAAGTCTTTTGGGAACATTTTTATTTTCCGGTGATGATGTTGATAAAAAGATCGCGGTATTAAGTGGTGGAGAAAAAAATAGAGTCGCGATGGTTAAAGTTTTGTTGCAAGACGCAAACTTTTTAATTCTTGATGAACCAACGAACCATCTTGATTTACAGTCCAAGGCTGTATTGCTTCATGCATTACAAGTATATCCCGGTACAATTTTATTTGTATCTCACGACCGTGATTTTATTGATAAGCTCGCGAATAAAATTTTTGAATTAAACCAAAATGAAATTGTAACTTATTCAGGTAATTATGAATCTTATTTGTATCATAAACATTTGCAAACAAATGTTGGCGAATCTAAAGTTTTCAAGGTTGAGAAGGAAGTCTTAAAACCAAAGAAAACTAATAAAGAAATTCATGAACAGCGTAAAAAGCTAAAAAGTGTAGAGCGTAAAATTAATTCATTGGAAAAAGAATTAGATGTACTTAATAAACGTTTTGAAGTTTTAGAGTATGGTACGAAAGATTGTGATGAAACAAATCAAAGAATAAATGAGGTAAAAAAAGAATTAGATGAATATTTTGCAAAATGGGAAGCAATGCAGGAGGACATTTAAATTAATATGAAAAACTTTGATGAAGTTATAAAAAATTTAAAATCATTAGCAGAAACCAAAAACCTGGAAGGTATGGCCAGATTTGGAATTAGTGTAAAAACCGCTCTTGGTATTCCATTGCCAAAATTAAGAAAAGCTGCAAAAGAGATTGGTATAAATCACAAACTGGCGTTGCAGTTGTGGGATTCTAATATTCACGAAGCGCAAATTTTAGCAAGTATGGTTGATGATCCAAAACAAGTCACAGAAAAACAAATGGAAAAATGGGTTAAAGATTTTTATTCATGGGATCAGTGTGATCAAGTTTGCAGCAATTTATTTGATAAAACTTCATTTGCGTATGATAAGGCTATGCAATGGAGCAAGAGAGAAGAGGAGTTTGTAAAAAGAGCCGGTTTCGCCTTAATGGCAACGCTATCTCTTCATGATAAAAAAGCGATGGATAGAAATTTTATACAGTTTTTCCCATTTATAAAAAACGAATCTACCGATGAGAGAAACTATGTTAAAAAAGCTGTTAATTGGGCGTTACGACAAATTGGAAAACGCAATTTATTATTGAATGAAAAGGCTATTAGCATTGCAGAGCAAATTCAAAATATTGATTCTAAGTCTGCCAAATGGATAGCATCTGACGCGATAAGAGAATTAAAAGATAAGAATATTGTGAAAAGGTTATATGCCAAGAAAAACGAGCTAGATAAATTACGCAAGAAAAGAGTGGTTAAGCAGAAGTCTTGTAAAAAACCTTATAAAAGTAAAAGGTGTCACCGGTAAATTTAAACTTTTCGTTTTAACGCAAATTGACCACATGCGCCTTGCAGCTCTGATCCCTGACTTCTTCTAACGGTTACAGGAATAGATTTTGAAATAAGATATTGAATAAATTCATTCATTGTTTTTTCGCTTGATGGCTTTACAGGTAAATTTTTTGTTGGATTGTACGGAATCAAATTAACTTTTGCTTTGATGTTGCTTAGTATTTTTACAAGTTGTTTTGCGTGACTAATCGAATCATTTATATCTTGCATAAGCATATATTCAATTGTTATATATTCTCTTTTTAGTAATTCAACCTTTTTTAATTCTTCAAGTAATTGATCTAAATTAAATTTTTTATTAATTGGCATATATTTTGATCGCAATTCATTGTTGGCAAAGTGCAGTGAAACGGCAAGCTTTATTTTGTATTTATTTATAAAATCGGCGATATTGTTTTTTGGGCCTGCGGTTGAAATTGTTATTCTTGATTTTGACATTGCGAAACCATAATCGCCGGTTAAAATTTCAACTGTTTTTTCAATTGAATCTAAATTTAAAAATGGTTCACCCATTCCCATAAAAACAATATTAGTGATTTTGTCCGCGATTCCATTAAGTTTGGCATAATTTTTTATAACAATTATTTGACCAATAATTTCAGATGGTTCCAGTTTTCGAACAAAACCGATTTCTGTACCTGTTGCGCAAAACTTACAAGTAAGTGGACATCCGATCATACAAGAAACACAAACTGTCGCGCGATTGTTTGTTAGCATCAAAATTGATTCAATTAATTTATTGTCATGAGTTTTTAATAGAAATTTATAGGAATTGTCTTTTGAACTATGATTAACTTCTTCTATTTTGGGAAGTTCAATTACAAAGTTTGTTTGTAAGTCATCTTTTAGTTTTTGTGGTATGTTTTGCATTTTTTCTAACGAAAAAACGTTTTTGTGATAAAACCAGTCAGATAATTGTTTTGCTCTATATGTTGGATAGCCAAGTTGTTTAACTTCTTTTTGTAGTTGTGAAAGAGTAAGATTTAATAAATTAGTTTTCATATTTTTTTTATTTTCTTTTAAATAAAGGTGGCGTCCGCATTGAGAGTCCATTTATTTGCGCGAACACCACAAAAGTTAAACTTTTTATTTTATTTACAATATTCCTTTAAATTCTTCAAAAATTTGAGGAATGGTTTTTGACTCAACGTTAATATTTTCAATTTTTTTACGTGAAGCTTTATAGAAATTTAAAAGTTTTTTAGCTTTTTGTTCATAAACCTTTAAGCGCTCTCTTACAACTTCTGCTTTGTCATTATCACGTTTAATAAGTTTATCGTCACAAAGTTCACATAACGGATCATCAATGTTTTTTATTTGACCTGTGTTGTAAACAGCTTGGCACTTTTTATTGTTACAAACTAAGCGGTTTGAAATTCTTTTTACAACTTCATCTTGCGAAATATCTAAAGAGATAATTCTAAGAGAGTATTCAGGGAAATCTTTTTTTAACATATCGAAAAGAAGTATGGCTTGTTTTTCTGTTCTTGGGTAACCATCTAAAACTATAGCTTTATTATCTTTTGTATTTTCTTTTAACCAACCTTTAACCATTACAGCAATAATATGATCCGGAACCAATCTTCCGGAATTAGTATATTTTTGTAATTTGTTACCAAGTTCTGTTTTGTCAGCAATATGTTTTCTACATAAATTTCCGGTTGAAAGAACATTGTAATCTAGTTTTTGCGCGCATTGTTCGGCTAAGGTTCCCTTTCCTGAGCCAGGGGCGCCAAGAAATGAGAAAATTGTTTTTTCAGCCTTATAAGATGGCTTTTTTGTGAAATGGTAGTAAATAGCCCCACCGAGTATCGCGATTGATATAAATAGTATTAAATTTTGTTTCATGTTTATTTCTCCAAGTAACAAATTTTTTATTAAATTTATTAGTTTTTACTTATTTGTATTGAAAGATATGAATATTATTAGAAAATATTATTACCTTAATAGTAACCAATTATTTGAGTTCTGTAAAAGGCTATTGAATCGAGTTTTTACTAAATTAAATAGTAATAACTTTCTTTTTGAATGGATATTTAATCATCGCTAGCGCTTTATTACCAGCCTTAGAGAAAAGATCTTTTGATTTTGAGATCATGTTTATCGGTATTTCTGATGTTTTTAATACGAAGTTTTTAACTTTTGCATCCAAAAACGCGTAGCGCAATCCGATAAAAGATGTTTTTGTTCCTTTAAATTCGGTTTCTATTTTTTTTAGATGGTGTTCCTTATCATCGATCATAACGATTTTGGATGGTTCAAAAGAAACAGCTGAAAGATAAGTTTTGAGTAATTTACCCTTGTTATTATTTCCAACAAAAAGGATTCCCTTTTGATATTTTGCTGGAAATTCATTTTTTTTGAATGTTATATTTTGTTTGCTCAGGGCTGTTGGTGTTAAGTCTATATTTATTTCCTTTAATTCTCTGAATGTATTATTTGTCATTGGCAATGATCTTGCGGTTAAGGCAATCACAGGAATTTTTTGTTTTTGTAACAAATTTATTACTTTTAATGTTTCATTCTCTTCGACTGTTTTAACTTTAATTGAGTCATGGGCTTTATAGTATTCCGGTAAAACCATTTCTATTGCAGAAATTGTATTAAATCCTTTGTCTGTTTTGCTTTTTACCAAAGCGCTAAACCATTGATCACTGCCATATCCATCGTTATTATCCGGTTCTAAAATTGTGTTATCGATATCAAAGACGACTAAAGTGTTTTCATCTTTCGCATATTTACTTATTTCAGAAATATTTTTAATTTCAATAATTTTTGCGTCAATAATTGTGATACTGATTGAAAATAAAAAAAGCGACAGTAAGAAAGTTTTTTTCATATAATTCCTTTTGTTCTTTTATAATAATTGTTGGTTTGAAAAGGTTATTTTAGATGTTTGGTGTTTTTTGTCAAAAGGTTTTCGTTTTTCTTTGACTATTTTAACTGTTATATTTGCTTTGTCCGTTAAAAAAAAAGGTTTTTATGAGGAGAATCGTATGAAAATCAGGGTTTTATTTCTTTTGTTTATTTTTTGTTTTCATGATCATTTTCTTTTTTCTTCTGATGACATAGACGACATATCTGAAATAGTAAATGCGGATGCTATCAAAATTGAGGATAAAATAAAATCGTCTGTTTTATGGTCTGCGATTGGTGACGCGTTAGGGCGAGTTACTGAATTTGAAAATATGGAGCAAATTTACAAAAAATATCCAAATGGTGTTAGAAGTTTTGAAGATTTTGAAGATTATGATTTTTATGTAAAAGAGGGTAAAAAAGTTGCTCTTTATACTGATGACACTCAAATGGCAATGTTGGTTCTTGAAAATTGTATTAAATCAAAAAAAGAAAATTTAGATTTAAATCAAACAATGCAACATCTGGCCGATCGATTTATTAAATGGGTTAATAATCCCGATGGCGGAAATCTTGATGATAAAAAAGGATTATCTCATTTAAGAGCTCCGGGTAAAACATGTATCGCGTCATGCAAAGAGCTTGCAAATAGAAAAGGATTAAGAAACTATTTTTATATAGAAAGAAAATACACAAAAGATCAGATCGATGGTTTTGCCGGATTTAGGGATAGAGTTTGGGATATTCCTCCTGAATACACAAAATTAGTATTAGGTGATACTTGGTGGCAATGTGGAACCGGTTATTATAAAAAAGAAGAAAAAGAGGGCGGTAGCGGTGCTGTTATGAGGGCTTGGCCTTTTGGTATTTGTTTTTATGATAATCCTGAATTAGCATCTATTTGGGCGGCTGAGCATTCAAAGTTAACTCATCGGAACCCTATTTCTTTGGCTGCATGCGCCGCAATTGCAATTGGTGTCGCGTATGCGATTCAATCTAAGTCAGTTGACTTTATAACTGAAAAAATGATTGAAGTGGCAAAAAAGTACGATGCAAAAACTTCTGAAATGATGCAACAAGTGGTTGAATATGCAAAAAATAAACAAATTTCACCTGAAAAAGTTTTTGAAGAATTTCAAGGTTGGGCAGCGCATGAAGCAATTGCCGCAACAATTTATATTTTTAATAAGACTCCGGATGATGTACAAACAGCAGTTGAAATGGCTGTAAATACTCCGGGGGACAGTGACACAATTGCAACATTAGTGGGAGTATTGGTTGGAGCTTATTCTTGTGGTTTTGATAAAATAGGAAAGCAAAATTTAGATCTTCTAGAAGATTCTGATAAATTGCTTGAAATGTCAGATAGAACTACTAACTTTTAAAAGTTGCAAAAATAGTAACTAGAATTTGTATGTAATTTATAGTTTGTTAGTATTAAAAAATGTTGTTTTTATTTTTTTATAAATGTTGTTGGGAGAAAATATGAAGATTAGATATTTATTTGTATTTTGTTGTATTGGGATAGCTTGTAATGCTTTTGCAAAAAATAATGTTGAAAAGAAAGATGTAAAACCTTTAAAGGTTGCGGTAGATTCTGGTAAACTTGTTAATTCTGATAAAGAAGCAGTTAAATTAATTGATAATTCTAAAGATCGAAAGAAAAAAATGGCGCAAGTAAAGCAAGGCGATACAGTCAAAGTTCATTACACAGGAAAATTGAATGATGGAACAGTCTTTGATTCATCAAAAGGTCGCGAACCTCTTCAGTTTAAAGTTGGTGATAAAAAAATGATTCCTGGTTTTGAGCAAGGTGTAATTGGAATGGAAGTTGGTCAGACCAAAGAAGTTAAAATTGAAGCGGAAAAAGCTTATGGCCCGGTTCGCAAAGAAATGATCTTTGATGTTAAAAGAAGTGAGTTTCCTGAAAAACTTGAGCCAAAAGTTGGAATGCAATTTCAAATGAAGCAACAAGAAAATGGACAAGTTTTTGTTGTTATGGTTGAGAAGATTGTTGATGATGTAATAACTTTGAATGCTAATCATCCATTGGCAGGAAAAGATTTAACTTTTGAAATTACATTAGAAGAAATTCTTTAAAAAAAAATGACCGCCAATAAAATATCGGCGGTCATTTTGCAAATTCATAAAATTCTTATTGCGCGTTAAATATTGAATCGGTAGCTTTTTTGAATTCGATTATTTTATTAATATCAAAATCTTTGTCATTTGCTTTTTCGGACATACTTAAAATTTCAAATGATAATGCTTCGCAATAATCCAATTCGTTTAGTTCTTGTGGCATGAAGTGACAACAACAGGGATAATGGAACATTAATTGACGGTTTGCGGTTTGGAATATTAGCTCGTGTATTTCGCTATTTTTGTGGCATTTAAAGTCATCGAGAATATTGTTGAGATATCTTAGACGTAATTCTTTTGCATCTTCATCATTTTCAAATACTATTTTGTATAGATCTACTTCCGAAAAACAACGAGTTGTTTCAGCAATAAGTTTAGTTACTAGCCCAAACATAAAGTTGTCTACTATATTGTTTCTTTCGTCAGGTTCATTCGGATTTTCTAAATCCTTTGATATTTCTTCAAGTTTTTTTGAGCCTAACTGATCTTCTATCTTTTTTTGTAGCTTTGAAATTTCAGTTTCTATTTCTAATAGAACATTATCTGATTGTTCATCTAGATTCTTAAGATAATTTAGGGAACCGACGAACCGCGAAGGGTCGTCGTCGTGTCTTTCAATTTCTTTCGGTTCTATTCCGTTTTCTTTGCAGTATTCACGCATTTTATTATATTGTTCTCTACGTTCTGGATTATTCTCTTGCGCGTTAATCATTTCATCATATTTTTTTATATATTTTGGACCAAAAAGATCTTGCATTATTGCAGATATTGGAGGATCTCCAAATGCCATAGGAAGGTTATGATAGGCTGTTAGTTTTATATGTTTAATTATAAGTTGCTTGGTTTCTGTTTTTAGTGATTTAGGATTAATTTTATTAAAAAATTCTTGTAATGCATCACTTCTTTCAATTTTTCCTTCCATGACGCATAACTCTAAATCGTCCTCAGAATCATAAATTTTTTTGTAATAATCAATAAGCTCTTGTTTTGCTTCGTCGTAGCGATCTTGTTGCGCTTCATCTAAAGTGATATCTTTCTCTGTTGTTATCGTTTTGTCTATTATTGGTTGTGTTTCGATTTCTGTGCTTTCAGTCTTCCCTAAAAGATTTGCGCAAGATATTGCAACGATAAGAAAATAAGTAAATAACTTTTTCATCTGTGCCCCCATAATTATAAAATAATATAAATATTCGAATTATTACCTAATAATAAAGTGTTTTATGTGTATTGCAAAAGGGTGCGCTGGTTTAGCATCTATGATCTTTTCTGTTAGGAATGATTGTTTTATACTCTCTTTCTTTTATTTTCCCAACCGATATAATTTAGTTTAATTTTTATTTTTGATTATTTATCGCAAGAGGTATTCTATGCGTCTTTACAATATGCAATCTAATGTTGAAAAAGTCTTTTTAGAGAAAAATAAAGAATCTAATAATATTTTTAATAAAGATGGAAAAATATTCACATTGCAATTTTCAGATACTGAGGAATTAGGAAAAATTACGGCTTTGCGATTTTTAGAATGGTTGCAGATTAATTTTGGAGGTGTAATTTCTCTTCCAACAGGAAGAACACCAAAAACGTTTATTGAACATACAATTAATTTTTTAAATAATTGGGATTCTACAAAAGTTCAAAAAGAGTTAAAAAAATGGGGGCTTAATCCAAGTAATAAACCGGATATGAAAACATTTTACTTTGTTCAGTTGGATGAGTTTTTTCCTATAAATCCAAAAGATAAAAAGAGTTTTATTTATTTTATTAATGAGTTTTATATAAACGGTTTTGGGCTGGATCGAAATAAATGCTTATTGATGAATGTTTGTTATGACAATTCAATTAACGCGGATAATTTTATAAAAAGTTATGAAGAAAAAATAAAAGAATTAGGTGGAATAGGTTTTTTCCTTGGTGGTATTGGACCGGATGGTCATGTCGCGTTTAATATTGCGGGTTCAGATCATAAAAGTAAAACGCGTTTTTTATCAATAAATTATCAAACAGCTGCTGCCGCTGCTGGAAGTTTTGGCGGAATAGAAAATGTTAGGGATAAAACAGTAATAACAATTGGTTTGCAAACAATAACTCAAAACGAAGCAACAACTGCGATTATAATTGCTTCAGGACAAAGTAAAGCAAAAGTTGTAAAAGAGGCGATTGAAAATGAACCATCAAAATTATATCCGGCAACAGCTTTGCAAAAATTAAAAAATTCCAGATTTTACATTACTAACGATGCGGCTTCTCTTTTAGAACGAAATAAAAAAAATACTAAAATAAACGCGGATGATTTAAAGAATAAAATCAAGACAGATTTGAGTGAATTTAATAAAAAAAAAATATTACACACTTCTCCTCATCATGATGATGTTTTTTTAGGTTATTTCCCTTTAATTGATCAATTAGTTAAGCAAACAAACAATTATTGTTGTTCCAATTGCAAGCATCATTTTGCTATTGTGACAAGTGGTTATCATGCCATTTCGGATGATTATTTAAAAAAAGAAAAAAAATTAAAAACACTTTTTGGTTTAACCAAAGAAGAAATAAACAATCTAAAAAGTGACTTGCGGGAAAAAGAAGAAGAAAAAATGTGGTCGCATCTAGGCTTTACAAAAAAAGATATAACTAATTTGCATCTTTCTGTTTATGA
>JAUWHS010000060.1 GCA_030605785.1 bacterium | reverse complement strand
ACTTTTAAAATAATCCCAAACAAAGAAAATTCAGACAAAGCAACAGCGTTATTCGAAATAAATGAAGGTCCAATGTCAAAAATTTCCAGAGTTTATTTTGTAGGTAACAAACATATACCTGATAGAAAATTAAGAAAAATGATTTTTACCAGAGAAAACTGGCTTTTAAATTTTATGGATAGTTCCGGGCAGTATAATGAAGAAGCAATTGAAATGGATAAACATCGAATAGAATATTTTTATCGCGATCATGGTTATTTAATGGTTAGAGTAGCAGAAGCAAAAGTTATATTTTCTGATGATAATAAACACATCGATGTAACATTTTATATAAAAGAAGGTGACAAATACACCATAAACAAAATTAATTCTCTTGGAGGAGAAGGAATTTTCTCTAAAAAAGATATGTTCGAAAAAATTGAACTTGAGTCCGGAGAACCATACAATCAATCAAAATTAATCGCGTCAATAAATAATCTTAAAAGTATGTGGGGAGAAAAGGGTTATATTTACGCTGATGTTTATCCTCAGGTAAAACCGGACGAAGAAAATAAAACGGTTGACATAACCTTTCACGCGGAAAAAGGTTACAAGATGTTCGTCAACAGAATCACAATAACCGGAAACGTTATAACTTTGGATAAAGTTATAAGACGACAACTTATGATCGATGAAGGTGATCTTATAACAACAAGAAAATTAAACGAATCTCAAGCCAACGTTGAATACTTAAGTTTTTTCGCGCAAGGCGGAGTTAACTGGAGAATTCATAAAATATCAAACGAACTTGCCGATCTTGAACTTAATGTAAAAGAAACAAAAACAGGTCAACTCTCAGCCGGACTTAATTACGGAACAGATAAACAATCAACAACAAGATCCTTGAAAGGAAACGTTAATATTGAAAAGAAAAATCTGTTTGGACGAGGATGGAATTTTGGTGGTGGCCTTCAGGCAAGTAGACATAGAATAAACAAATTACAATTAAATTTCTTTGATCCTAATTTATTCGATACTGATGTTTCCGGCGCGTTTAATGCCTACAGACAAGAAGAAGAATATGAGCAATGGTCAAATCTTTATATTGAAGATGGAAACACGAGATACAGCAAAAGACCTGTAGAAAAATTATGGGGCGGAGACATGCAACTAGGATTTTTACTCCCCGACATAGATAAACGATTAAGATTTATTTTTGGACTCGGTGTTGAAGACATTAGTTACAATAAAAAAAGAACCCAAGACTTTCTTGTTACAGGTCCGCACTCGCAAATGTTCCAACCAATAGTAAACAGAACATTTCAAGAAGGTACTTTAAATTGGATTACCCTTGATATAATTAAAGACACCAGAAATCATCAAGTTTACCCTAATCACGGTTGCAAATTTGCGTTCGGCGCAAAAACCGCAATACCGGTATTTAATGAAACATTTAGTTTTATGAAATTTGAATTGGAAGCAAGTTGGTACACTCCAATAATAGGTGAAGATAGTTTAGTTTTAATGCTTCATGGTAAAACCGGAGCAGTCGCCCCATTAACAAATCAAAGAGAAACTAAACCGAAAATAATTCCTTACCGAGAACTTTTCCATATGGGTGGACAAAATACAGTAAGAGGTTTTGTTTGGGGTAGTGTTGGTCCGGCATGGATAAACGGTGATCCATTAGGCGGAAGATATGCCGTTCAATTCAATATGGAATTAATGTTCCCTATCGTACCGGACTACTCAATGAAGGGACACGTTTTTTATGATGCCGGCGCAGGCTGGGATACACCAACTTATGGAGTTGGTGAAACAGGAATGATTAAACGAAATACTTTTGATTTAAGACACTCTGTTGGTTTTGGTATAAATCTCATGCAACCAATGCCCGCAAAGATTGACTGGGGATATAAATTAGATAAACGTAAAGGCGAATCCGCAAGTGAACTACATTTAAGCATGAACTACGCTTGGTAAAATGACATTGAAAAAGAATCAGGTTGTTAATTACATCTTTGTTATTGCGTTAATTGCTTTTGTACCAAATAATGTCGTAATGACAAAAAACAACGTTGATCCTTTTTCAAAAATAAATATTAAAAGCCAATCGGCAATCTGCCAAAAAGACAACATAAAACCACAAACTTATTTTTTTACCTATCAGGAAAATGTTTTAGTCACGCTTGCTGATGGCAGCGCAATAAATTCAGAAATACTTCAAATAGAACTGAATGCTGGTAATTTTTCAAAAACAACAAAAAATACATCTGAAAATCCCTCCGGAAAAAATTCCAAACAAAATAAAGATTTCTCGTCTGCCGTAAAAAAAATAAAATTTAAAAATAACGTAAAATTACACAGTACAAACAAAACAATTGAAGCAAACGTTGCTCTTATAGATTTAGAAAAAAAAGTTTGTTACCTATCCGGTGAAGTAAAAATCGAACAAAAAACGAATCAAAGTTCAGATTCAATTGAACAAAAATCCAACAATAAAAATCCAAAAAAATCCAAAGATTTACCACTAATAACTTTTTGTGATAAAGCATGTTTGAATTTTGAAACTGAAAAAATTACATTGCTAGGAAACAAAGATAAACCGGTAAATACAACAATAGAAATTGAAAAAAAATCGATGAGATTAAAAAAGAAAAAAAAGAGATTAATTTAAATGAACAAAATTAAAATATTATCAGCGCAAGAAGCGCAAAAAGTTGCTGCCGGAGAAGTTGTTGAAAGACCTGCCAATATTGTTAAAGAAACAATTGAAAATAGTATTGACGCTGATTCAAACCAAATTTCACTTTATATAGAAGACGCGGGAAAAAAATTAATTCGAATTGTTGATAATGGCTATGGAATGTCAGAGGAAGACGCCAAATTATGTTTTGCGCCACACGCAACAAGTAAAATTACAAAACTTGATGATTTGATAAATATTTCTTCTTTTGGCTTTCGCGGAGAGGCTCTAGCAAGCATAAGTTCGGTAAGTAAAGTAACTTTGAAAACAAAAGCAAAAAATAAAAATGAAGAACTTGGAACACTAATTGAATCTCTTGATGGCAAATTTATAAAAAATAACGCTATTGCAATGCAACCGGGAACAGATTTGCAAATTAAAGATTTGTTTTACAATACTCCGGTTCGAAAAAAGTTTTTAAAGCATGACGAAACAGAATTCAATTTAATTCAAAACAGTTTTCAGTCTTTTTGTTTAAGTAACCTTCACATTCATTTTAAACTTTTTAGAGATAGCAAATTAATTTTAAATGCCCCACCGGTAAACTCAGTTAAAGAACGCGCAAGCCAAATTTGGGGACATAATTTCTCTGAAAATTTAATTGAATTAGACATTAATTTAGAAAACGCGCCTAAAACAACTTTTAAATTCAGCCTCACAGGATTTATTTCAAATCACAATTTCAGTCGCTATGGCCGACAACAAATGTTTTTCTTCGTAAATAATCGATATATAAAAAGTGCCGAACTTAACAAAGCGCTGTTCAAAGGTTATTTAAATGTTTTACCTCCGGCGAAATTCCCGGCCTGTTTCATTTTTATAAATTTAGATAATGAACTGGTTGATATTAATGTTCATCCTAAAAAGGAAGAAGTCAGATTTGTTAAACCAAAAACCATTGAAAATCGATTACAACTTTTAGTTCAACAAACACTGCAAAACAATTTAAATCGAAGTTTACAATCACACAAAACATTTAAACCTTCAGGAATTTCGACATTTACAGAAATGCCCGAAATAAATACAACAGAAAAAAACTTTTCAAATTTTAATCAAACACCATCAGAAATACCTTCACCATTTGAAAAACAAATAAAGAATACTCCCGATATTTTAGCAACTCTTTTAAACGCAGAACAAAAAACAACACCTCAACAAAAAGAGCAAAGCGTCCACATTACAAAGCAAAATGTTAATAACCTTTATGAACAAAATGAACAAATAAAACAAACAGTACAACCTCAAAACAAAATTATTGGCCAACTATTTCAAACTTATATTTTAATCGAAGGCAAAGATGAATTTATAATAATTGATCAACACGCGGCGCATGAACGGATTTTGTACGAGGGTTTCTTGAAAAACTTTGAAAAAAAAGACGGTATAAGATTAATGTTTCCGGAAATAATAAATTTAAAAGAAAATCATTTAAAATATGTTTTACAAACAAAAGACTTTTTATCAAATCAGGGAATTGAGATAGAACAATTCGGTGTAAATCAAATCGCGATAAAATCAAGCCCTCCTAGAATTCAAAATCATGATTTAAAAGAATACATTTTAGATATTTGTGATTTTATTGATGAAAACGAAAATCTAGATTACGAGGTTTTCAGAAAAAAACTAAATGAACACATACATGGACAACTTTCATGCAAGCTCGCAATCAAAGCAGGTGACAT
>JAUWHS010000025.1 GCA_030605785.1 bacterium | reverse complement strand
AACAATTATTGTTTTAACAATAACTGTTCCAATTTATTTAAAAATATAAAAACATTTTCTAGTCTTGACGCAGTTTTAAAAGAGATAAAATTAATCGCGAAATCCGGGGATCAGATTCTTTTTTCTCCGGCAGGTTCTAGCTTTGATTTGTTTGATAATTATACGCATAGAGGAAAAGTCTTCAAAGATTTAGTTTTAAAAATGTATACTCCAAATTAATAAAAAAATAAAAAATTTTAGATTTGGAGAAAGTTATATGGCTATCACACAAAACAAATTAAAAAGTGATATCAGATCCTTGCTTGTAATTGTTGGTTTGTTAGTTGTCCTTGGCCTGATTTTTATATATTCAGCGAGCTCTGCTTACGCGTTAGAAAAATTTGGTTCATCGAGCTATTTTTTAAAAAAACAAATTATTTATCTTTTTATAGGGATTACTTCCTTTTTCATTTTTGCGACAGTTCCAACAAGTTTTTGGAAAAAGTATGCCCCGCTGTTTTTTTTGTTTGCGTTATTACTTACTTCTTTAACATTGTTGCCAAAAACCGGTTTTAGAATTCATGGTTCAACCAGATGGTTAAACGTATTTGGATTTAGTTTTCAGCCGAGTGAATTTTTAAAACTATTTTTATTCATGTATATAGGTTTTTTCCTTGAGAAAAAGCAAAAACATATAACTTCATTTTGGAACAGTTATTTCCCATTTTTAATTATTTTGGGTTTAACTTTTATAGTTTTACTTAAACAACCTGATTTTGGGTCAGTTGTTACCATTTTCAGTACCGCGTTTGTTTTATTGTTTGTCGCGGAATTTAATTTTGCGCATCTATTTGTAACTCTTTTGTGCGCGTTTCCGCTGATGGTGGCTTTGATTTATTCAAAAATGTATCGATTGAATAGAATTTTAATTTTTTTAAATCCGTGGTCAGATCCACAAGGGCGTGGATTTCAAATAATTCAATCACTTATTGCTATTGGTTCAGGTAGTTTATGGGGTTTGGGTATTTCTAATTCAAAGCAGAAGTTCTTTTATTTGCCAATGCAGCATACGGATTTTATATTTTCAATAATAGCTGAAGAGACCGGTTTTATTGGATCTTGTTTTGTTATTCTGCTGTATTGTTTATTTTGTTACTTTGGTTTGAAAATCGCGTTACAATTTGAAACTCCTTTTGCGTTTTTTACCACGTTGGGTTTTGTTATTTTAATCAGTTTGCAGGCCTGTATCAATCTAATGGTTGTCGCGGGACTTATTCCAACAAAGGGTTTAGGCCTTCCATTTGTAAGTTATGGTGGAACAGCTTTAATTATGATGCTTTGTATGATTGGTTTAATTGTTAATTTTTCACGAAAACAACGTTGGTAAAACCTTTTATAATAGGAGTTAAATTGACAATTCTCTGTAAATAAGCAATAATCCGGTTTCACCCAAAATCGATATTTTAAATATTAATTTTTTTTTAATTAAAAAGTGTGAGCCGGAACTTATGCAAAATAAAACTTTATCTAATATATTGGTGACTTTCTTTATTACCTTTTTTTCATTTAATTCAGTTTTTTCCTTTCCCGTTTCGCCTAAAAGGCAAACTCAAGATATTCAAAATGATCAAACTTTAGTGGATCTTGATAACGAACAAAATGAAGATGAAGCTTTAAAATCACTGTTAGGCCTATTTGGAGAAGGCGGTGACACGCAAAATGTTTTAGGTGAAATTTATGGAAAAGTTCAAAATACGTTACAAGAAAAAGCGGAAAAAGAAGCTAAAAGGAAGTTTGAACTTTTACCTGAGAAATACAAAGAAATATTTTTCAATCAACAACAAGATTTCAAAGAAATTAGTCTCTCTATTTGCTTTGAAAACTGTATTGGGAAAATTATAAACAAAATTGGTTATGAATTAAGTGAAGCTCCACAGTTAGTTAAAGAAAAAGCTAAAAATATTTTCGAAATTTTAAACGCTACGGATTACTTTTTAGATAGCGGTCACATAAGCTTTTTAATTAGTAAAGATTCGTTAAATAGAATTTCTAAGAAATTGGATTATTCTTATTTTGATTTAAATCAGATTCCTTTTTATATGACATTTTTGGCTAGTAAGAAAGTTGAAACGAAAGAGCAAAAGGAAGAAAAAAGAATTGAAAAATTTGTTTGCGAAAAGTTGAAAGAATTTACTTTTCATTTAGATAAATTTGAATATCTGTCTGTTAAAGAGGAACTCAAAACTTTAAGTTTAATTTTTAAAGCGATTTCAGACGAAAATTTAAACAAGTTAATTGACGCTTGTTTTGGATATTTAAAAAATGAATCCGAGAAACTTTATAAAAAATTAGGTAGCGCTGAGAAGGAATTTGATTCTCTGATTGAAAAATCTACAGGCAATAAAGATTTATCAGAAGCGGCGCAGCATTTTTTAAACGAAATTCAAACTTATAAAAAAAGTCTAAATGCGTTTAAATCATATAAAAGGGATTTGGATATTCAGAAAAGTTGGTTTGGCGCGCTTTCTAACGATTTTATTTTGGCCGGTTACGATTTGTACAGTAAGATTGATTATTTTAAAGTAGATTCAAAAAATAGATTTGCCGGTTGGAGGGATCTTTTAAGTTGGCAAAAATGGCTAGGTAAATTTGTTGATAAATCTGAATGGATGGATCGTGGTTTTTCTTTTGTTTTTACATCTTTGGCTTTTGCCGATTATTTGATGGCTATGAAGAGTTTGTCTTTATTTTCTGTTGCCAGAGGTGAGGTTGAACTTGAAAATTTAGATAAAAATGACTTGGCTCTTTTAATTGATTTAGCTAAAGGTGACAAGAATATTATGCACTTGGTATTGCAAGCTGTTCAGCGCGGTCATGAAAACATGTTTAAAAAAGAACGACTATTGTTTAGTGTTTTTTTTAGATCTCTTTATCTTTACAACGCTTCTAATTCTTTTAGCCGAAATCATTGGCCTTTAGCTGCCGCTCTAAGATATTCAGCGGCCTTAATTTCTTATAATTATCTTGATGAGAATGGAGATGAAGTTAAGAAATATTGGCCGGGTGATTACGATAAAATAAAAAATACAACAGTATTTGTTTTAAAAAAAATAAAAAAAGATATTGTAGATTTTTCATCTAACATGTGTTATTTGACCTATCCTGAAATGTTTGAAAAGTTGAAAGATAAAAGTCTTGGGATCATTAAGCCTGAATTATTAGGATTGGCTATTGATCTAGGTATGCCGGATATAACTCAAAATTTTCCAAAATCAATTTCAGATTTAACGCGAGAGGGTCGTTTTTTAAATTATAACGATATTCAAAAATTAGGCTTAGATAATAAGTTCATAAAAATGAAAAAAAATGGATCATATAATGGATCATATAACAGAGAAGAATATTATGAAGGCAAAGTTTTAGGTTATTTAGCATCAAGCGTTGGTGGTCATGTAGGAAAACTTGTGTTTAAAAAAAGCGCGCCTTTACTTTTACATAGTTTTGTCGCGAGCGCGTTGGCCTGTGATACTGTTGTTGGAACAGATTTAATTGGGGCTCTTGAGGGACTTGAAGTGTCAATAAATCAACAAGTTGATGAAATAAAAACAGCTTTAAGCCAGGCAATCGTTTTTATGGGTAAAGATGCTTCCGAACACATACAATTTTTACTTTATCATTTAGCCTGGTTTGAATTATTAAGTTATTCAGAGGCGGCGAGATTTAATGAAATGTTGCAACGTGATTCTAAGCAAGTTGATCAAATGAGTTTTGTTTTATCCTTTCTCTCCGGGGAGGGGCAGAGTAACGATAATAAGAAAATTAATGAAGATTTAGATGAGATTTTGAAGGCTGTTCTTGATAGAGTTTGGGGTTATATGGGAAAAAGGCTTGGTTCTGTGGTTGCGCAAAAAGGCGTTCAATGGACAATAGATTTGTATGGTCCAATTACTCCAAAAATTAAAAATTATTTTGCGTAATAAATTTATTGAATTTGCTGTTAATTATAATGCTAGTTCGATAATTAATTTAATTCCGTCGCCCCATGAAATGGGGCTAGTATGATTTTGTAATTATATACCACGGGTTACGGTGCAAAGCACCTCACCCGAGGCTAATTACCTTCGTCCCTCGTCCCGCCATACAGCGGGATCGGGACTTGTTAAATTTTAGATCAAAAAAAATTGCAAAGATATGCCATCTGGATTAGCAATTACATTGCCAATGAAAAAAAATAAAGAGCCCTTTAAATATAGTCGAATAAGGAAATTTAAAATTACTTTGAAAGTTGTGTATTGATTTGTTCGTTGAGCTTTTATAATTGTTTGACAAGTCCCGATCCCGCTGTATGGCGGGACGAGGGACGAAGGTGATTAGCCTTGGGTGAGGTGCTTTGCACCGTAACCCGTGGTAATAAATATGACATAAGTTTAGCCCCATTTTTATGGGGCGACGGAATTAAATTAATTATCGAATTCGCGTTAAATATGTTAAAAATATAAAAATGAATTTGCTTATTTTTTTAAATTGATTTATACAGAACTCTCAAAGAATGTTTGGTTCTATTTTCAAACAGATATTAAAGTTATTCCCAGTTCTTTAGCTTTATTTATGAATTCTTCTTTTTGTGAAATAAATGTTTGTGATGATTGCCAGGCAATTGCTTGAATTTGTCCTTTTTTAATATTTTCTAAACTCTTTGGACCTAATGTTGGTAAATCAAATTTTTCACTTTGATTTTTTTGGGTCGCTTTACAAATAACAATATTTTCTTTTCCTAATGCAATTCCACGTTTTATGCAATTGTCAGTTCCTTCAATTGCCTCAACAGCTAAAATCATTTTATCTT
The DNA here is from genome assembly GCA_030605785.1 of bacterium. Lineage (GTDB taxonomy): Bacteria > Babelota > Babeliae > Babelales > JAUWHS01 > JAUWHS01. Next base: position 6,270 of record JAUWHS010000025.1, on the reverse strand, counting down.
TTACAACAACCGTTTGGCCAATATCATTTTCTGAAATTTTTTGAGCGATTTGTAATCCAAAGTCAATGTTTTCTTTTAAACTTTTATTCATTTTTCCAGTTAAAATTCCAGGTGGAACTATTAAACTTTGCAAAATATCTTTTTGAGAAATTATTTCCATTCCATGCTTATTAAAAATTTTTATGAGTTTTTCCATAATTGTTGTATCGCTTTTACTTACCAAAGACGCAAAAAATTTTATAGCTATGAAGTCTAATTTGAAATTTTTTAACAAGTTTCTTTTATCGACTTTTCCAATAAATAAGACTTTTTGGGTTTTTCTTTCTTGTAGGATTTTTAGGATTTGAGCCGCTTTATAGAATTTTTGAGTAACAACAAGATTTTTATTTTTAACTGTATTCTTAATTTTTTCTAGATTATCTTGAGGAAATAAACTGATTACAAAAAAACGTTGATTGTTGTCTATAAAATTTTTGCATGCGTCTATAGGGAGATTTCCTGTGCCCGCAATTATCGCGATCATTATAACCCTAGTGTTTTTTCAAGTTCTAATGTTAGTTTTAAAGCGATAGTATCCTGCTTTTCATTTATTAATTTATTTTTTGTTTTGATAGCGTTTATAAAATGTTCAATTTCTAATTTTAACGGATTATCATTATAAACTATTAAATTTTCTATTGTTTTTTCTTGTTTATATTTTAACGCGTTATTTCCAACTTGAACGCTATCGCTTGGATTTTTATAAATTGATATATCTTGTGTCGCGAAATCTAAATTAATAAACGAATTTTGTTGATGAATATTCATGGTTCTTTTTTTTATGTGGCTGGCTCTACTTGAAGTTATATTCGCGATCGCGCCATTTTTAAACTCAATTTGGGCTGTCGCGATATCACAAGAGTTACTTTTTATTTTGCGACCAAAAATATTAAAGTTTTTTATAGGAGAGTCAATAATATTTAAAACCAAATCTAAATCATGAATCATTAAATCTAAAATTACACTGTCTTTTTGAACACGAGGAGAAAATGGTCCCATTCTGTGACATTCAATTAAGTGTGGAGATTTAATTCTTTTTTTTACTTCTTGAATTGCGCCGTTAAACCTTTCAACATGTCCGACATGTAAAGCAAGTTTTTTTTCTCGCGCGATTTCAAACAGCTCTTTAGCCTCATTTAATGTTTTAGTTAAAGGTTTTTCAAGTAATACATTAGTACCATTTAAAAGACAATCTTTCGCGATTGAATGGTGATACTCTGTTGGGGTTGCGATTATTACCGCATCAACTTTATCTAACCATTTTCTATAATCTGTTGATTTAATAATTTTTTTTGACTTTATTTTGTCCCAATTTTTTTTATTTGGATCAGCTATCGCGATAAGTTCCGCGTTAGAAATTAATGAAGAAGCTGATGCGTGATAACCACCCATATGTCCCAATCCAATTATCCCTAATTTAATTTTTTTCATTTTTGTATTACCGTTTTTTTAGATACGCCACGTTTGCTATTTTCAATAAAATTTATAAATTCCTGAACGCTTTTGTTTTTACCCAATTCATTATTTTTAATGATTGTTTTTATTTGAGATAACAATAATTTATCTTGATAAAACATTTTTGTAATTTTTTTTAGAGATTCAATTGTTTTGGTTTCAAACCCCGCGCGTTTTAAACTTATTAAATGAAGACTGACAAATTTTGAAGGAGTTTTATCAAAAACACAAAAAGGAGGTAAATCTTGCCGCGTTGCGCTGAATGGAACAAGGGCTGAATATTTTCCTATTCTGCAAAATTGATGTACAGCGGAACTTGCCATTAACATTGCGTTTCTTTCAACATAAACATGTCCCGCTAAATTTACATTATTTATAAGTGTTACATTTTCTTCTAAAATTACGTCGTGCGCGACATGCGTATAACTCATTATGTAACAATTGTTACCAATAACGGTTTTGCCATTTTCAAACATTGAAGCGCCAATTGTAGCGAATTCTCTAATATGACAATTATTACCAATTTCAATTGTTCCGAAGTATTTATTTGTTCCAATGTTTTGGGCCGGAAATCCTATGGATACATTAGGATAAATAACTGTATTTTCTTTTATTTTTACATTTCCAACAATAGAACAAAATGGTCCCACTTTTACATTTTTTTCTAGAATAACATTTTGACCTACAACTGAAGATGGATGAACATATGTTTTATTGGAATTAAAAAATTGATCTTCGAATGAGAATAAAGTTGGATGTTTTTTTGATGCTTTTGTTGAGTTTGTATTTAGCATTTTGATTTTTTTGTTTAAATTTTTAGGAGATAATAAACAGAGTTAATTTATTGTCAAAGTCCATTAAAAAACTGGCCGTGCCAGGCGAAGCTCGTAGAGCGAAGACTGGCTGGGGTGGGAGGGATCGAACCTCCGCATGGCGGTACCAAAAACCGCTGCCTTACCACTTGGCTACACCCCAAACATAAACTTTTTAGTCTATGGTTTTGTTGTATTCTTCGATAACTTTTCCTTCAACCATTGTTCTTGTTTCCGCGTTCAATGGATGCGCAATGTCCTTAAATGTTCCATCTTTTTTTCTTCTTGATGGCATAGAAACAAAAAGACCTTTCTCGCCTTTTATAATTTTTAGATCTCTAATTATGAAGCAACCTTCGATAACAATGGTTGCGTAACCTTTTAATTTACCTTCATTTGCAGGGAAAACTTTTACTTCTGTTATTTCCATGAATAGTCCTTGTTTTGCAAAGCTCAAGCGAGCAAATTAACCCTTTACTACCCGTTTTCAAACATGATGTTAATTTAATGTCTGAAACTAATTTTGTCAACTTTTGCTTAATCTTTTACTATTTTAAAAGCGGCTCTCAATTTAGCCGATCTAGAGGAGGGATTCTGTTCAATTTCTTCCTCGGTCGCGGTTGTTGCTTTGTGTGTTAAAATTTTAAGTTTTTCGCTGTTTTCTTTAAAGAAGTTCTTTACAATCCTGTCTTCTAGCGAATGAAAACTAATAAAAACCATTCTTCCTTTTTCATTTAACATAGATATTGATGATTTTAATAAAGAAACTATATTTTCAAGTTCTTTATTAACAAAAATTCGAAGAGCCTGAAAAACTTTTGTTGCGGGATGTGTTTTTTGACCTGTTTTAAATGGTTTTATTCTGCAAATCAAATCGGCTAATTGTTTAGTATTTTTAAATGTAATGTTTTTTCTTTGTTCAACTATTGCTCTAGCGATTTTTTTTCCTTGATTTTCTTCCCCGTATTCAAAAAAGATTTGAGCCAGTTTTTTTTCAGGGAATTTATTCAAAATTTCAGAGGCGGTTAATCTTTGATGCGCCGTGGACATTCTCATATCAAGAGGAGTTTCTGTTTGGAAAGAAAAACCGGCCTTCTGTTGAATTTGGAATTGTGATGTTCCAAAGTCGGCTAAAATTCCGTCTATTTTTGATATTTTGAGTGGTTTTAATAATTTGTAAATTTGCGCGAAATTTCCCCAAATTAATTCTAAGTTGTCACCATGTTTTTCTTTTAAGGTTTCCGCGTTTTTTAATGCTCTTTCATCCCAGTCAAGCGCGATGACGGCGCAATTTGGTTCTTTTTCCAGGATTGCTTTTGTGTGTCCCCCGCCACCAAATGTCACGTCAACATAAATTTTATTTGGTTGCGGATCTAAGTATTGTAATACTTCGTTTGTTAAAACGCTTTTGTGATAAGTTTCTTTTTTCATTTTATAAATAAATAATTTCTTGATTTGATGGTTGATAATTTATTACTTCAAATAACCGGTATAATTTTTGCGTTGTTTTTTTTGATAATGTTTCCCAATGGCTTATATATGTTGTATCCATTTCTTGACTATTCATTTGTATGTTAAAAGGTATTTTATTTTTAATATAAAAACTAATACTTTCGATTATTATTTCTTTACAAATGATTTTATCAAAAATGTATTGTCCTAAGGCTTTTAGATTAGACGCCATTTGTGGATTATCTCCTTCAATATATTTTGTTACTTTTTTTTCAAAATAAGCATTGAGATATTCTAGATACATACTTATATTTAAACAATCAGTGATTTTTAGTTTTTTTAATATTGAATCTTCTGTTGTTATGTTGCATTGAACAAAGATTAGTTGGTCAATCCCAAATAAAATGGTAAGAGTTATAAGTTCTTGTTGTATTAATAGATGTTTTTCGAATTGTTTTATTGTTTTTGCTAATGTTTTTATTAGTTTGTTTTTTTCTTGTTTAGAGAGTTTCAGTAGTTCATATTTTTTAGAAAAGGCATTTGTTTTTATTTTTCGGATTAATTTTTGTGATTCAAATTCTAGAATGTGCTTAAAAAGTTGAGGATTATGTTTCAGTATTTTTGCCTGAAACGATTTGGAGCTAGAAAGTCCGGATTCTCTTTGATCAAGAAGACTTGGTATTGAATTTGGATTTCGTTTTATTATTTTTCTTCTACGTTTACGTGGTTTTTCTTGAGAGCATTTTCGTTTCATTGAATTAAGTTGTTTGATTGGTAATTGGCTGAATAATAAGATTAGGATTAAAGAGTATTTTAAGAATTTCACGATATTATTTTTCCTTAGACTTTATAAAATCAATTTTTCTTACAGGTTTTACGCTAAATTCAACTATGTCGCCGATGATACCATATTTTTCAGCTTCCAACACAACTTTTTTATCTCGAAGCATCATTAAACGATAGAGTTCAATTTTATTATTTTCAGGTAATAGTTCATAAGTCATTTCTTTTGCTAATTGTTCTTCGGTTTCACCAAAAACGGCCAGAACACCTCTGAGATAAACACGATCGTATTTTTCTTTTATTGTATCAACGTCAATAATTATCATTTCATTTGGTTGAATAAGTTTTACCGGAGTTTTATCGTATCTCCAAACCGGTTGATCTGTTTTCTTTTGATAGATAAAGCATGTTATCCACAATGGGCGTCCTGTTTTATTTTCAACAATAAAATCTAATTCGGGAACTCTTTTTTCTATTTCATCGACGAGTCTAAAATCTAAAATTTCTTTTTTGAATCCATATTTTTCTATTCCAACGACAGCTTTTTTACCTTTTATTTTTATTATTCTGCCTAAATCAATTTTATTTTTATCAGGTAATAGTTCGTAAATTGAATCTTCGGCTTCTTTTTGTGTATCAAAAACTCCCAAATAACCATAGATATGATCACGATCTAATTTTTCCGGAATTGTATCAACATCGATTATTGTTTTTTGTTCGTCTTCAAGTTTATATACGGGAGATTTGTCCCAGTGCCAACGAGTGAAATCTACTTGTTTTACATAACTAAAACATACAATATATTTTGTTTTTCCCGTTAAGTTTTCAACTTCGAAATCAATTTCTCTTTTGTTTGTTAATTTTTTAACTCTTTTTTGTTCTCTTTTGATTCTTTTTTTTAATCTCTTTTCTTCTTGCTCGATTATTCTTTTTTTCGCCTCTTCAATTCTTCTTTCAATTGTATGTTCACTTTGTTTTTCAGGATGTATTTGAGATAGTTCTTCAGCGACTGAAAGTTTTTCTTCTGAGTCCAGAAGTCTTTTTTCCAATGGTTTATACGCCATTGGCTCATTTTTTCCTGTATCATTTTTGTATTGTTTTTTTAGACAGCTTGAAGACAGTAATAATATTGGAAGAAATAAGTAAATAAAAAAATTACAACCCTTCATTTATTTTCTCCTTAGTTTTCAATTACATGTTGTTTGAAAAATTTATGTTTTAAATCGATTAAATAACTTTAGCTCGCGAGTACTTCTTCTTCCAAGAGTTTTAATTTTTTTGTTAGATGTTCATCTGTTTTTAATTGTTTTTCTACTTTTGTAATCGCGTGTATTACGGTTGAATGATCTCTTCCCCCAATGTATTCACCGATAGTTTTCAATGAAAAGAATGTTATTTTTTTCATCAAATAAAAAGCAATTTGTCTTGTTGCCGCAATATCTTTTTGGCGTTTATGTGATTTTAGATCACTTATTGAAACAGAATAATTTTTAGACAAAATTTTCAATACCTTGTTTAGCTGAATTTCTTCTTTTCCGTTTTTACCGTTTCCATTTTCTTTTAAATTGATTAATACTTTTTGAGCCAGTTCAATTGTTAATTTTTGATTTGTTAGTGAGGCGAACGCGCCAACGCGAATCAAAGCTCCTTCAAGCTCTCGGATACTGGAAAGAACTCTTGACGCGATAAATTCCGCGACCTCATCATTTAAATTAATATTGTTAAGTTT
>JAUWHS010000051.1 GCA_030605785.1 bacterium | reverse complement strand
GATAATAATTTTTATTTGATGCTTTGAAAGAATAATATAAGTTTTTTTAATTTAAAGATGGGAGAGTTTAGAGATGGATACAAATAAATTTGTAACAGAACAAGAGAAATTTTGGGTGGGGAAATTTGGGGATCAATATACTGATAGAAATAAAACTGACCAATTATTGGCAAGTAATATTTTTCTTCTTTCTAAGGTTTTAAGTTCTACAAAAAATATTAGTTCAGTAATTGAAATAGGTGCAAATATAGGACTTAATCTGCAAGCAATAAAATCATTAATTCCATCATGTAATTTTGCTGCGGTTGAGATTAATGATTATGCTTGTAAAATTCTTGAAAAATTAGAATCGGTTGAGGTTTTTAATGAATCACTTTTAACTTTTTCTTCAACAAAAAAATATGATTTTGTTTTGTCTAAAGGTGTGTTGATTCATATTAATCCGGATCATTTAAACAAAGCTTATGAATTAATGTATTCTGCTTCTAATAAATATATTTGTTTAGCTGAATATTATAGTTTTACGCCTGTTGACTTAAATTATCGTGGTTATTCAAAAAAGCTTTTTAAGCGTGATTTTGCTGGAGAAATGTTAGATAAATTTAAAGATTTGAAGTTAATTGATTATGGTTTTATTTATCATAAAGATAATTATTTTGCAGGAGAGGATATGAATTGGTTTTTGCTTGAAAAGAATTGAACTTGTATTGTGAGATCGCGGAATTAAAATATAAAATGTTACATAAGCAAATATGACAAACATTTATAATGTTCTTATTATTGGTGCGGGTAAAATTGGAGCTTTTTTTGATGCTCCAGATAGTGAAAATATTCTAACTCATGCACATGCATTTTCTACACATCAGAAATTTAATCTTATTGGTTTTGTAGATAAAGATTTTCAAGCTTCTTCAAAAGCGGCACAACTTTGGAATTGTAAAGCGTTTAAAAGTATACAAGATGCTTTTTTAAAGAATAAGATTGATGTGGTTGTTGTTGCTGTTCCGGATGAATATCATTATCAAGTTTTAAAAGGGGCTTTAAATTATAAAGTCAAATTAATCTTTGCGGAAAAGCCGTTAACAAAAACTTTAAAACAAGCTGAAGAGATTATTGATTTGTCAAAGAAAAAAGAAATTCCAATTTTAGTCAATTATTCAAGGCGTTTTGTTCCTGAATTTATTGAACTGAAAAATAAAATTCAAAAAAATGAGTTAGGGTCTTTTGTTGGGGGTTGCGGATATTGTGGGAAAGGTTTTCTTCACAATGGGTCGCATTTAATTGATCTTTTAAACTGTTTTTCATTGAGTATTGAAAATGTAGATGTTGTTTCAAAAATGTATGATTTTTTTGATGATGACTCAACAATAAGCGCTGTTCTGAAATTAAAAAACAATACAACCTTTTTTCTTCAAGGAGTTAATTGTTCTTTGTATACCATTTTTGAACTGGATTTATTCTTTGAAAAAGCAAGGATTCGAATTGTTGATTCAGGATTTTCGATTGAATATTTCTTTGTTAAAGAGAGTGTTGTTTTTAAAGGATATAAAAATCTTAGCCTTCAATGTAAAGTTCAAACCAAATTAGATAAATCATTATTATTTGCGATTCAGAATATTGCCGATTTCTTAGATGGTAAAACCGAATTACTTTGTAGCGTTCAAGATGCTATTTTGATTATGAAAACGTGTTTGATATGAAAAAAATCTTGCTATTTTCCAGAGATCCTGGTGGAGCAAATACAATAATTCCTTTAGTTAAACCATTAAAAGAAAAAGGATATAAAGTTTTTCTTTATGGTAAAGATCGAGCACTTGATCGTTATCGGTTGTTTGATTTAAAAGAAAAAGGCTTTATGGATAAAGTTAAAGAAACAAGCGAACAAAATATTTTAAATTTTTTAAAAAAAGAAAAACCGGATCTTATAATTACAGGCACAAGTGCCGATGATATGACAGAAAAATATTTGTGGCGATGTACTCAAAAACTGAAGATTCCTTCTTTTGCGATACTGGATCAATGGATTAACTATGGAATTCGCTTTTCAAAATATGACGTTGCAGATATTAAAAAATATGAAAAAAACAAATCACATGATTTTTTGCCATCTAAGATTTTGGTTATGGATGAATATGCAAAAAATGAAATGATAAAAGAGGGTGTTGATAAAGATAAAATTGTAGTATCCGGTCAACCATATTTTGATTTTTTACTACAACAACAAAAAATATTTAAAATTAAAAAAAAAGATTCTAACGAGTTTGTTATAACTTTTGCATCAGAACCTATTTTGAAAACTTATAAAACTAAAGATATTTGGGGATATACGGAACAAACGATTTTAAATGAAATTTTATTAGCATTAAAAAAATTAGATATTTCTAAAAATATTCTTTTTATAATAAGACCTCATCCAAAAGAAGATATTGCTATTTATAAAAAATTATTAGCTTCGTTTAAACATCCAAAAATTAAGTTAAGTTTAGAAACAAAACTTAGTTCATGGGATTTAATAAAAAGATCAGATTTGGTTTGCGGTATGTCTTCTATGTTTTTATTAGAATCAGTTCTTTTGGGTAAGCAAGTTTTAAGTGTTCAAATTGGTTTAAAAAAGAAAGATCCATTTATTTTATCTCGTCGTGGTTTTTTAAAAACGGTATTAACAAGAAAAGATTTGATTTCAAGATTGAATCAACTTATTTTGAATGAACGTCCTGTTTGTGATTTTGATATTTTTAAAAATTCGATTCATAATGTTATTTCTTATGTTGATAAAGTTTTGAGTGGAGATTGTAATGAATGGGATTCAAAAAAATTACCGGAAAAACAGATCTAATATTTTTTCTAAATTAGCAATTCATGGTGGACAAAAAATTCGCAACACTTTATTTCCCGCGCATAAAACAATTGGAACGCA
>JAUWHS010000073.1 GCA_030605785.1 bacterium | reverse complement strand
AATACCGAAACGCTTCCGAAAAATTAGGATTAATTCTTGCTCAGGAAAGTTCTCAATTTTTAGAAAAAAAAGAAGAAACAATTGAAACCCCAATTGCGCAAGCAACCGGAGTTGAATTTAAAAATAATATCATTCTTATTCCTATTTTGAGGTCAGGTTTGGTTTTGATGAATTCTTTTTTGAAATTCTATGAAAATGCGAATGTTGGTTTTGTTGGAATGAAAAGAGATGAAAAGACGGCAATCGCAAAATTGTATTACAAAAATTTACCAAAAATTGATTCTGATGATGACGTGATTGTTTTAGATCCCATGATTGCGACAGGTGGCAGTGGAGCGGCTGCCTTAGAAATTTTGAAACAACAAGGCATAAAAGAAGAAAAAATAATTTTTATCGCTATTATTGCGTCGCAAGAAGGTGTTGATCACATAAAAAATAAATTTCCTAAAATTAGATTAACGGTTGTTAAAACGGATAAAGAATTAAATACGCAAAAATTTATTGTTCCGGGTCTGGGTGATTTTGGAGATCGCTATTTTGGGACTCTTTAAGCGCAATCAATTTTTTATTCCAAAGGTTTTCAATTGATTCAGCAATAATATTATAACTATCTTCGTGATACCCACCGGACAATAGCATTAAAATTGGAACATTATTTTCAATGGCGCTTTCAAAAACAATTTCATCTCGTTTAATAATTCCCTCTTTTGAAACATTCATTCCACCAAGAGGATCTTTTTCATAAATATCTGTACCGGCATTATAAATAATTAAATCAGGTTTTATTAATTTAACATTGTCTTTTAAATTCTTTAATTCATTTAAATAGTCTTGGTCGTTTATTCCCCACCTTACTTGATGTTCGAAGTTTATATACTCTCTAACTTTCGAATCATGGGGATAAGTATCTTTATTATAAACATCAAAAATAAAAACGTTTTCGTTATCTTGAAATATTTCTTCATGTCCATTTCCTTGGTGAGCATCTAAATCAATAATTAAAACTTTAAGATTTGGGTTTTTTTTTTGTAATTTTATTATTCCAATTGCAATGTCATTAAAATAACAAAAACCTCCACCGTTGTGTTTTTTTGCATGATGATATCCACCGGATAAATTAATTGCCCAACCTTTTTTTATGGCAAGTTGACAACCTAAAATTGTTCCACCGGTTGCATATTTCATTGGATTTAAAATTTTACTCTGCAATGGCCCATTTGGAATCCAACCGGAAAGAGGAAAATTCATTTCTGCGATATGAAGAATGTAATCAGATTTTTTTAAGGCATTTAGATAATCTTGAGTGTGAACAAGCAAAATATCTTTATCAGAAACTTTTACAGGTTCATAAAAAACCGGCTCTCTTTTATCTTTTTTAAACGGTTTAAACGATTTAAATTGTTTTGTAGGTTTAAACAACGGTTTCTCAGGTATCTCTTGTTGGCATAGAGTTCTAGCTAAACGATTATGCACTTTGCTGTATTTTCCGGTATCAAATGAATGCAATTTTTCTAGACCATAAAATGCAATGTCATAATTTGGATGATAAATGATCGGTAGCTTTTCAGCCTGTAATGAATTTATGCTTAAAAACGTAAAAAAGAACAAATAAAACTTTATAAAAAACTTTTTCATAAAAAACCTCTTAAATCGAACTATTTCTTTATCTTTAAACGAGATTTAACTTTATCAATGAATAAAAGAAAGATCAAAAGGGTTTTGTCCAAAAACCCCAATTAACTCTTTATTTCAATTATTTTTCTATAGATTAAAAGTAATTTTCTAAATAGATACAGTTTCATCTAATTGTTCTAATTCTAAATGCGTCAGAAAGATATTTTATTTCAGATTTACTATTCAACATGATAACTGTCGCGATATCAAAACGATATACAACGTCAGAAATATTGTTTTTTAAAATGAAATGTTTTGCGGCATTAATGATTTTTTTTTGTTTTGAATAGTTTACAACCATTGATGTTGGAAAGTATTCATTTTTCCTGGTTTTAACTTCGACAAAAGCTAAAACATCTTTTTTTTGCGCGATGATATCGACTTCGCCAAACTTTGTTCGGTAGTTTTGTTCAAGAATTTTGAAGCTTTGTTTTTTGAGAAATTGGGTAACAAGGTTTTCTCCCTTGTTACCCAATTTAGTTTTTTCAGTAATCATTTTAAGAGGTCTTAAAACATTTTAAATGGTTTGTTTTCTTTTGCCATTAAACCCTTAGCCATTTTTGTGAATTGTGATTCCGGATATTTATTGACTAAATTTTCAAGTTTTTCCGCTACGCCATCTTTATCTTTTTTCTTGTCGGCTAGTTTTGCTTCCAGATATAAAAGTCTTGCTTCAAGGATTGGGTTTTCTTTTAAAAAGCTATTCCTTAAATATTTCAATCTATTATTAGCGGCATCGAATTTTTTTCTTTTTAAGTAATAGTCATAAACGTAAACTTCTTTATCTATTAATTTTTGTTGGCAGGTATTTTTGATATCTATTACATCATTTTTGTATTCACTCATGAATGGAGTATTTAAATAATTTTTACATAACTTAATAGCTTCTTGTGTTTCTGTTTGATCACAATCAACTTTTAATGTTTGATAAAATTTAGCGAGAATAGATTTATAAGTGGCATATTCCGCTTTTTCATCCGCGGGATAAAAATCTTTAAAATTGTTGTACATTTGATGCGCGGATTCCAATTTGCCGTCGTTTAAATATTCATCAGCCAATAAAAGTTTGTATTTTGATATTTCTGAATCTTCCGGATACTGAACAACTAATTTTTCTAAATGTTCAATTGCGTCTTCACCCTTTTTTTGTTCTATAAAAGCAAGAGAGGTTTTTTTTAGTTCTTCCGCTTTCATTTCTTCGGGGCTTTTTTTTTGTTTTTCGCAACCGGATAAAATTAACAAAGAAGCAAGAAAAATGGCGGATAAGTTTAAAAATGGGTTTTTAGGAAAATTAAACATTTTTCCTCCTAATATTTAACTATAATTAAAACTTTAAGATTTTTGCCTTTGTGCGCTTAATTATAACAAAAACTAATTGTATTTATAGGTTATTTAAATATACCGTAAAATAGGGCATAAAATTTTCTTTTTGATAAATAAAACCGTTAAAACTGTTCTAAAAATTTACATCCTGTTGATTTTTTAATTGAAGTTTAAGTTATTTTTCAAATTATTGCGGCAAGGCAGCCTCTTTGTTATCATCAACATCTCATAGAATGAAGAGTTTAAATGCTTGGGAGCGTTAGATGTTAAGAAAAAAAATAGGTGAAATTCTTGTTGACCTTAACTTAATTTCGCAAGACCAATTAAATGAATCTGTCGAAGAACAAAAAACAACTAATAAAAATCTTGAAGCAATCCTCCTTGAACGCGGTTTTATAAAAAAAGAAGATTTAGCCAAAGCTTTTGCGGAACAATCCGGGTTACCTTTTATTCAAAAAATAACCGAGCAAATGACCGATATATCTATTTTAGGAAAAGTTCCATTAAAATTTTTGCGGCAACATGTTGTAATTCCAATTATGTTTGAAGGTAAAAAAATTATTGTCACCGCGAACCCAAGGGATTTGCAACCGCTGGATGATCTTATTTTATTAATGGGCAGGGATGTTGGTTACGCAGTTTCAACAGAACAGATAATTACTGACGCTATTAATAAATATTATCCTTTAGAGGGAAGCAAAGAAGTGATGGGGGAACTTCCCGAAGAAGAAGATGGTGATTTTGATTTAGGTGTAATTGAAGATAAAGACATAATGGAAATGGCATACGAAGCGCCCATTGTCAAACTTGTTAATCATATGATTTATCAGGCCGCAAAAGAAAGCGCTTCAGATATTCACATAGAACCATATGAAAAAGAATTACGTGTGCGTTATAGAATTGATGGGGTTATGTATGAGCGAATGATTCCTCCAAAAAGATATCAAGGCGCAATTATTTCTCGTGTGAAAATTATGGCGAATTTAAATATTGCTGAAAAAAGAAAACCTCAAGACGGTAGAATTCAAATTAAAGTTGCTGACAGACCGATTGATATTCGTGTATCAATTTTACCTTGCAGTTTTGGAGAACGCGTTGTTATGCGTTTGTTGGATAAAACAAAAGGGATTATTGATTTAAAGCAACTTAATTTTAGTGAACGAAATTATAAAGTTTTATTAAACTCCATTGAAAAACCAAATGGTATAATTTTGATAAGTGGTCCAACAGGTTCCGGTAAAACGACTACTCTTTATGCGATTTTAAACAGACTTAATAAAGAAGATGTAAATATAATCACAGTTGAAGATCCGGTTGAATACACACTAAAGGGTGTAAATCAAGTTCAAGTTAATGAAAAAATAGGCCTGACTTTTGCCATTGCTTTACGTTCTATTTTGCGTCAAGATCCGGATATTATTCTTATTGGTGAAATTCGAGATGTTGAAACCGCTCAAATCGCGACACAAGCAGCTTTAACAGGTCACTTAGTTTTAAGTACAATTCATACAAATAATGCTCCGGCAACATTAACGCGTTTAATTGATATGGGTGTTGAACCTTTTTTAATTGCTTCATCTTTGGTTAGTGTTATGTCACAACGGTTGGTTAGAAAATTATGTGACAAATGTAAAAAGCCATATACACCTAATAAAGAACTTCTCGCGAAAATTGGATTAACCCCTGAACAAGCGGTTGGAATTACATTTTATAAGAGCGTTGGGTGTGATGAATGTTTGAATACCGGCTTTAGAGGTCGAATCGCAATTTTTGAAATAATGGAAATTACGCGCGCTATCGCGAGATTGATTATGGAAAAGGCGGATGCTTCAGTAATAAAACGAGAAGCATTAAAGGAGGGAATGACTTCTTTAGCTGAAGATGGTTTGCGTGTAATAAAATTAGGTATTACAACAATCGATGAAGTTTTATCTGTTGCGTATGTTGATGAAAACGAATTTTAACGCTTTCTCGCTAATTGAAATATTAGTTGTACTAGCAATTATTTTTACTGTCGCGACAGTTTCTTTTTCTCGTTTTTCTTTTTTTAATAAGTTTATTGTTAAAAATGAAGTTGATAATTTATATAACACTTTTTCTTTTTTGCAACAAAAAGCAATTGCGAGTAATTGTGAGCAAAAATTATATTTTGATTTGAACAATAATTCATATTTTTATTTTTTAAATGGAAAAAAAGTAAATCATAAACTAGCAAATTTAGTTAAGTTTGATTTTAAGCAAGGCGCTTTTGGGCCTCCTTCAACTCCGATGAAACCTATAAAAAACAAAATAACTTTTAAAAAAAATAAACAAGGCGAATTTTTTGCAGAGTTTTATTTAAATGGGAAAGTAGATTCAGGAACTATTTATTTTGTTGATAAGAATTATAAAAATATGTTTGCTTTAACTTGTCCAATTTCTCAAGTTTCTTACATAAGAAAATACCGGTATTTTAAAAATAAATGGGTAATTATTTGATTGATGTTGAAATCAATTTTAAGAATCATATTTATTTTAGTCATTAGTATAATCCCGTCAATTTGGATTATTCAAAACGATTCCAAGGTTCAACAATATTTTAAAGAAAAGTTGATTAAATCTTTAGAAAAAGGTTGGCGCGCGAAAGTAGAATTTCAGGATTTTGATTTAAATTTATTTACTTTTTCTATTTATTTAAAAAACTCTAAGGCCTCTTTTTCATGCGATTCAAAATGTATTTGGAAGTTTGAATATGCAAAAATTCGATTATCAAAAATTTTTTCGTTAATTAAAAAAAGAATATATTTGGATTTTATTCTAGATGATTTTGAATTATTTGTTTTTGATAAACCACAAAACGCCGGTTATGAAATCCAAAAACATTTAGCGGATGTTTTTAAAACGGCTGATTCTTCCGGTTTAGATATGGTTGTTAAATCAATAAGGATTAACAACCTGAAATTAAAAATTATTGAATCAAAGGAAAAATCTTTATTTTTTGATTTGCCCGGGCGTTATTTCGCGAGAAAGAATAGATTATTTGGTAATGATGATGATCGTTGGCAAATTTCCGCGAATTTATGGAATGGTCAATTTTTTCTAAATAATTCTAATACCTTAAAAGAAGTTAATGGTTTTTTGAATTTGTCCGAGCAAAAAAATAAATCTAATTTTAACGCTAAGTTTATGGGTGATTTTAAACTTTTTGATAAAGACTCTTTTTTATTCAATGGTGAATTTTCTGATAATAAATTAATCGCGAATCTAAAAACGAAAAAAAATAAAACTAACTATAAATTTGGTTGTGATATCGGTTTAAATTTACAAAGACCCAAAGATGTTTACGGAAAAGTTTTAATAAAAGATTTGTCTTTAAATGATTTTGATTTGGGAGAAATTAATTTTGATTTGGGTTTTGATGGAGAATTTTTAAAATCCGATATTAATTGTTTAAATTGTTCCCTGTTTGAATTTAAGGGCAAGGCGGAAAGTCGGTTTCAACCATTCAAAACCGGTTTATTTTTGAAAAATACAAAACCTATCTTTTTCGCGCGAAATAAAGAGTTTTTCATAAAAGAAAATGATTTTAAATTTAAGTTGAATTTGAATGATGATTTTAATTTTAATGCTAAATACTTTATTAATATTAGCCAAAAAGATAAAACAGATTTTTTTAAAACGAAAGGGCAATTAAGTTTTAAGGATTATGATGTTTTAGTTGAAGGAAAAACATCTTTTACTGATTATTTATTAAAAGCAAAACTTTCTCCTTTTTTTTATATTACAAAATTTTCTTGTTTTAAAAATCATGATTGTTATGTGGATTTAAGCGCAGATAATTCGGATAATATTCTTCGTGGAAAAGTTAAAAATTTCCTTCTTAAATTCTTGTTACCGCAAGAATATCAGCGACTTTTTTTGATTGATAAAAAATATTTTAATTTAAAAATCTTTCAGGATTATTTTTCTTTGTTAAAAGGACAAATCCTTTTTGATGACGGGCCATTTTATTTACCCGATAGTTATAATTTGATTGAACAATTCAAAACCGATTTCTTAATAGATCTGTTCAGGAAAAAAATAGACTTAAGTGACTTTGAAATTCAGTTTTATAAAGGCAGTATTTTTTGTTCTAATGTGACTTTGCAATTGAGTGATAATTTGCAACCATCATTTATTTACGCGCCATTACAAATAAATGATTTTTTGGTTAATTGGGGGAAAACTTTTTATGGATTTATTTATGGAAATATATTAGCTGAAAAAAAACTAAAAAAACATCTAAAGATTAATGGTGATATTATTTTAAAAAAAGCTGTTCTAAAGGATAATCCACTATCTGGAAAACAAGCTTTTGATAGTGTTTCTTCATTGCCTTCAGGGCAAATGGATTTTGAATTTGATATTAATTTATCTAATGAAAATCCTTTAAAGGTGGACACGGACTTTTTAAAGGCGCAATCAAACTTTGATTTAAATGTTAAGTTTTCTCAATTAAAAAATAGAAGTTCGTTTTCAAGCGTTTTAGGAAACATTGAAATTGAAAATGGAGAAGTTAATTTTTTGAAAAATAAACTTTACATAAATCATGGTCAAATTCAATTTATGCCGAATCAAACAAACGACCCGGTTATCAATATTTCAGCCAAAAATAAAATTAAAAAATATTTTATAACTATGTCTGTTTCCGGAACATTGCAAAATCCAAGAATAATTCTTGAATCCACTCCTGAATTAACGGAAGAACAAATATTGGCTCTTCTTATGGCCGGTTCAGAAAACGCGAGTTTTCAAACTGATTTGCCGGCTATTTTAATGCAGAATTTGAGTAACTGGGTTATGGAAAGAAAAAACTTGCTATCAAGCAAAACCAAAAGTTTTTTCCAAAAAGTAACACTACCATTTAAGTATGTTCAAATTACGCCTAATTTTACAGATCAAAAAGGAAGAGGAGGAATTCGAGGTACAATTTCGATTGATATAAATAAACAGCTTCACGCGCAAATTCAAAAGAATTTTAATCTGCAGGAAGATTTTTCGTTCCAGGTAGAATATTTTTTAACTGATGATATTAATATTAAAGCAATTAAAGATCAACGAGGAGAGCTTGGTTCAGAAATGGAAGTTAGGTTTAAATTTTAGTTTGTTTCTTCAGAGTTAATTTCTTCTTTTTTTATTGCGTCAGAGTCTCTCGACAAAGTTCGAGACTCCGACGAATCTTGTTTTGTATCTTCAGTTTCTGAAGGTTCTGGATTTTTTACTTCTTCACTTTTTTCTAACTGCTGTAGTTGTTGTTCCTCAAATTGATTTACCTTTTTATTTAAATCTTCTCGTTCTTTCGCGAGCATTGCTAAATGCATTTCTCTCTTTTTTAATTTGTTGTTTAAATGATCAAATTCTTTTTGGTTTTCTTTGTTTGTTGATTGGACATTTGTCATTTTTAATTTTAATTCATTATTTTCTCTGTAGAGATTGGTTAGTTCCGATTGATTTAAATTGATTTTTTGTTTGTAAGCTTTTTCTTTTAAAATTGCGTTTCTTGAGATTTTATAAAGTTGTCCGACTTGGTCTAACAGGGGATAGATTGTTGATTGTGTTTTTGGATATTCTTTTCGCAAAGATAGTAAGTCGTCACTGATTTTTTTATGTAATTGCTGAATTTGCGCGGATGAATCTTTTGGAATAATGTTTTTGATACTTAAACAAGTTATTGAAGTAAAAATTATATAAATAACGGTTTTTACTTTTAGGTGTTTATTCATTACAATCTTCCTTTTTGTTTTTATTTTAATTTAATCTTTTTTTTAATAACATTAAATCTTAGATTGAAAACTAATCTAAATTCAATAAAAAAAGGAAAAGGTATGAAGTTTGTGTTATTTTTGAATCTATTTTTATTTTCTTTTTTATTTCTTTTAAAAATTTCTAATAAAACAAAAACATACTTTTCGCCCGATAATAGACCGGCGGAAAAATTAATAAAAAGTATAGACGGCGCAAAAGAACGAATACACGCGGCTGTTTTTATGATTACAAATGATAAGATAATCGATGCTTTAATTAGAGCAAAAAATAAAGCTGTCGATGTTCAAATTATTACAGATTCCGGTAATTTAGCTTTTCAAAAGAACAAAGTTAAAAAAATTTTGCAAAGTAAAATTCCAATATTTGTCTATAAAACTAATACGCAAAATAAAAATTATTTTAGCGCAAGAATGCATAATAAATTTGCTGTTATCGATAATTGGGTTTGGACCGGTTCTTTTAATTGGACTTATTACGCAGACGCAAAAAATCAAGAAAATGTTGTTTTAATGAATAAGCCCAAAGTTATTTCAAAGTATGAAAAACAATTTGAAATTATAAAAAAGGAAAGAACTTATACTTTAACCGTTGAAACGTTAGAACAATTAGTTATTTTTCAAAATCAAAAACGAACTGAAAATAAATCTACGCAGGTTGTCAGACCAAAAATAAGTAACGGTAATGGTTTAAGATCAAAGGTTGTTGATTTATTAAAATTAATTAGATTTCAGGCAAAAAATACTAAAACATAAAAATTAATTTTATTTCTTTTGCCCTTTATAGTAGGACTTAGTTCTTGTTAGACCCATTAATTCTGGTTCTTCAGCTTCTTCATCTTTCCTGTAATATATTTTTTCAAGTTTTCTAAGGTGTTGCTCCTTTTTTGCTTCTTTATATTCTTCTGTTCCTTTATATTCTTTGTATTTTTTGTATTTCTTATATTTTTTCCATATTTTTTCCATATTTTTTTCGCGGCGCCTTTTTTTTCCGGTGTTAGATAAAATTGTGTGTCAGTTTTTTCTTTCCCATCATCTAGATATTTTGTTTCTATTTTCCATTTATTAAAATTTTCTTGTGGAGGAGTAAGTTCTAAGTAAGTTGGATAGTACTCAATGTCTTCCCAATCAAAACCAAGTTCAGGTGTTGTGTATATTCCGGACAATAGTGTAATTACATAATTACTCATTTGAATCGCGCCAATTTTATCAAAGTTTCTTATTTTTGCGGGTAGGGAATGCTCGTGTCCTCTTATTAACATAGTTATTTTATTATCATCAGAATTGATTTTATTAAAATATTCTCGAATAAATTCAGAAGAATATAAAATGCCACCACCTCTTTCTTCATTTATGCCAACATACGGGAAGTTGATATCCTTGGTAATGTCACCCCAGGTTAAGTTGTCGATAATATTTGTCTGATCTTTTTCATATTCTATAAGTTTTTTAAGATCTTCATCTATAAGAGCTTTATATTCAGGGTAATATTTTCCCACCTTTTTCGTGATTTCATTTAAATCGATAAACGATTTTAATTTTATTGGGCTAAACTGAATGAATTCATCTTTTGCCAATATTGAAGCTAAGAATTCTTTTGGATTATATTTATAATCAATTGCCCCATGGCTAAGTTCAATAAATTGAATTGGTTTTTGTTTATTCTCGTAACCGAGGAAAACTGTCGCGGGCATAAATTCATAAGAAAGAAGAATTGAATAAACAAGTTGATGTAAATTTTCCGGATTAGGCATATCTTTATGTTTTAGTTTTTTTTGCGCTTCCCCTTCTTCATATTCTTTTTCGTATTTTATTTTTTGTAAGAAACCATAATCACTTATATTTTGTTTGTAATGTTCATGATTTCCACGAATTAGAATTACTTTTTTAGGATTTTGTATTTTTAATCTAAATAAAGTTAGTAGAGTCTCTAGGCCTTGTTGACCACGATCAACATAGTCTCCAAGAAATATAAGATAATTATTACCTTGAATTTCAAAATATCTATTCATAATATTTTTATTAATTAAATTGGAGAAAAGTTTTTTTATGGCATCAAAATTTCCATGGATGTCACCAAATACAAAAACTTTGCCATTTTGAGGAATTATTAATTTTTCAGAAAAAGGGAGAATTGGTTTATCAAATGTTTCTATGTATTTCGTGTATTTGTCCTTATCGTTTGATGTTTCGATGTTTTCATTTTTCTTTTTATTTAATTGATTTATGTTTACTTGAGGAATTTCTTCTTTTTCCCATAATTCTTTGTTTTCTAAAAGGTTTATATTTGTATCAATAAATTGATTTATTATTTCGAGAACTTGTTCTCTTTTTTTTTCTGTAGCTTTTATATCTTTTTTTTCAGTTGTTAGCCAGTTATTTTCTACAAACTCCGTCCAGGAAGAAAACGTTTTTTTTAATGGTTTTTTTTGTTTTACAAAAAGATCTCTAATTTTGGACCAGAAGCTTCTTGTTTCTTCTCGTTTTGTTTTTTTAATCGATTCTATTTCAGGTTCTATTTCGGGTTCAGGTTCTATTTCAGGCGCCGCTAATTCAATTTCTTCTTCTTCTTCTTCCTCTTCTTCTATTGTTTCTAATTTGCTTTTGAGTTTTTCTGATTTAATCCGCTTGGTTTCTCTGGCTTCTTTTTCTTTTCGGATATCATAATAATCAGTTTTACGCGCTTTTTTGGCTTTTTTATGCATCGGTTGAACAGACAAGAAAAAGGTTGTGGAAATAAAAATTAAAAAAATAAAAAACAAACTTTTTTTATAATTCATTGATTTTTCTCCTATTAAAAATTTAACTGAATGTTTATAAGATTAGATGGTGATAGATATTAAAATCAATGAATTTAAAAGGTTTGTTTTTTAAGAATTCGAATTTACGGCTTTAAGTAATTTTGAAAAATCTTTAGGAACCGGTTTTAGGTAATTAAATTTTTGTCCATTTAATTCAAAAGATATTTTCCATGAATGCAATGCTTGTCTGTCAATGAATTTTGAATTGTATCCATAGATTTCATCACCAATTATACCATGACCGATTGCGGAAAAATGAACCCTGATTTGATGTGTGCGTCCGGTAATAATTCTGGCTTCAACCAAGGAGCTGTCTTTGTAATTTTTAATTACTTGATAATAGGTAATCGCTTTTTTTGAAAAAAAGCCCATGTGTGACATCATGTGTTTTTTGTATGGATGTCGACCGATGGAAAAATCGATTTTACCTTTTTTGGGTGGATGCCCTTTGACTAAGGCTAAATAAGTTTTTTTTATTGCTCGATCTTTAAACATTTTTGACAGAGCGATTTGCGCTTTTATATTTCTTGCGATTATTAAAAGACCGGAAGTGTTTTTGTCTAATCTGTGAACAATTCCCGGGCGTTGTGTATCTTTAAAACTTTCATCTTTTAATTCTTTAAATTTATATAAAAGACCGTTAACTAAAGATGGTTTATCCGGGTCATTTTGCGCAAAATGAGTGAGAAGGCCGGCAGGTTTGTTTATAATTAAAAAGTCAGGTTGAATGTTTACAATTTCAAAATCAACCTTTTGCGCTTTTAGATTAATTTGTTTTTCTTCCGGTATTGAGATTTCAATTTTGTCTTCATTTTTTAGTTTATAACTGTTTTTAGTTATAATTTTATCGTTAACACTTATTAGACCTTCGTCTATTAAATTTTGAAAATAAGATCTGGAATATTCCGGATTTTGTTCAAATAAGAACTTGTCTAATCTTATTTGTTTGTTTGTATCACGAAAAATAAGTTTTATTGTTTCTTTTATATTATTCATTTTTTTATAAATTTATTTAATGGGTTATTATGATTTAGGGATTGCCGATTTATCCTTATAAAAGGCTATTTGATATAAATTTGTTTATAATTTAGGATATTTTGTATTAAAATAAAGTCAAAATGGGATTAATTAAGATTATTATTTATTAAATTTTTTAGGATTTTCCATGTTTAACGCCAAAGAAGTATTGTTAAAAATTGAAGAAAACATTGATTTTGTTGTCAAAGAACATTCTGATTTGGGAAAAGAATTGTGGGAGGCTTTACTGCGCCAGCATCCTGCTGATATCGCGACTATAATTACAAGGATAAGTTCTGAAAATAAAGAAGCTTTATTCAAAAAATTACCAATTGATTTATCAATTAATGTTTTTGCTGAATTACCTCTAAATCTTCAACTTTTTTTAATTGATAAAATAGATGTTGATCAAATTACTTTAATTCTTCAAAACATTCATACTGATGAATTAACAGAAATTTTTGATGAATTACCGGATGAAGATCTTAAAAAATATTTAAATTTATTACAAAAAAAACAACGCCATCAAATAATTTCGCTTTTAAATTTAAAGCAAGATGCTGCCGGTCGTTTGATGAATAGTGATGTTTTAACACTCAGTAAAGATTTGACGATTCGAAGAAGTATCACTTTGCTGCAAAGACTTTCGCCTAAAAAAGAACTTTTAAGGCGTATTTATGTAACAACAAAAGATAATAAACTTGTTGGTTACATTAATTTGGATGATTTAGTTTTGAGTAAACCGGATGAAACATTAAATAAAATTTTACGCCCAAATGAACTTATTGTTGACGTTCATGAAGATCAGGAATGGGTTGCCAAGCAAATGCAACACTATGGTTTGATGTCTGTTCCCGTTGTTGATGGTGAGCGCCATTTTTTAGGTGTAATTACGGCGGACGATATTTTTGATGTTATTACTGAAGAGGGCAGTGAAGATGTTTATAAAATATCAGCTGTTCAGCCAATGGAATATGGATATTTTGAAACTCCTATTTGGTCTTTATTTTGGCAAAGAGGAATGTGGCTTGTCAGTTTACTTTTGTTGCAATCACTATCAAGTCTTATAATGTCGAATTTCCATGAGTTATTAGATAAAAATGTAATTTTAACTTTTTTCTTAACAGCCTTAATTGGAACAGGAGGTAATGCGGGAAACCAATCCTCCGCTATTTTAATTAGGGGACTGGCAACAGGGGAAATTAATAAACAAAATGGACTTTTGGCATTGATGCGAGAGATGAGTATTTCTTTAATATTGTCAGTGTTTTTAGTTATTGTTATGTTTTTTAGAGTTTATTTTTATCATCCAAGTATTTTAATAGCAACAGCTGTTAGCTTAACTTTGTTTTTTATTGTTAATTTGGCGATTTTATTAGGTTCTGCTTTACCGTTGATTTTTGAAAGACTACATATTGACCCGGCTCACACGGCAGCGCCTTTTTTAGCAACTATAATGGATATTTTAGGTGTTTTACTTTATTGCTTTATTGCCAGCAAGCTTTTGGGGTAATATTTTAAGTAGGGGATTAATTTTTTAGGGATTAGGTTTGGCTGAATTAATTTTTGGCTATGCCGATTTAGAAGGGGGACTATTATGAAGGGGACAAATTTATCCTTGTTTTCAAACAATTATTGTTGTTACAAAATATTTTTTGCGGGTTTATTTTTTTTAGGATTTTGCGATTTAATGCCGATGTTAAATCGTTCGAACTCCAATCCTAATTGTTCTATGGAAAAGAAAGAAAGAGTACATAGGCGTTGTTTAAGCGAGTCATCTTATGACAAAAGGAAAATTGAGATGACTTCTTTAGGTTTTATTTTGTTTAATAATTTTTTTCAGCTATATGTATTGGAGAATTTTTTTATTAGAAATTTTGTTGTAAAAAATAATTTATCTAGAAATACAAATCCTTTTGAATATATGAGTGAAATAGCTTGTGAATATATAAAATATAATAAGGATCGTTTAGATTTGAATAAAATACCATCAAGCTTTTTTAAGATTGCTTTGATGGCAGAACTATCTTCAG
Source organism: bacterium (assembly GCA_030605785.1). Taxonomy (GTDB): domain Bacteria; phylum Babelota; class Babeliae; order Babelales; family JAUWHS01; genus JAUWHS01. Next base: position 13,333 of record JAUWHS010000073.1, on the reverse strand, counting down.
GTGATAAAGATATGAATAGTTATGTGTGTTATAAAATTATTTTTAATAAATTAGTTATTTCAGTAAATTGCGATAAGTTAAGTTTTATTGACTTAAATTTAGATGATAAGTTTTTGGCAAGAGAAGTAGCTCCAATTGTGATGAAATTAAGGATTTTTAGACCAGGTTTAAAGTGGCCGGAATCAGCAAAAGTTTTGGGGCTTTCGTGTTAATAATAAAGTTGAAACTTTAGTTTTTGCTAAAAAATATGAGTTTTATTCTTTTTTGGCTTAATTAGCTTGACAATGAGAGCTTAAAGCTATAAATTTTTCTTAGTCAGGGAAGGTTAGTAAAAGCCTTTACTTGACGTCTTTTTTATCTTTAAGTGGGCCGCTAGCTCAGTTGGTAGAGCAACAGCCTTTTAAGCTGTGGGTCGCAGGTTCGATCCCTGCGCGGCTCACCACTTTTTTGAAATTAATTGTACGTCCCCATCGTCTAGCCTGGTCAGGACACAGGATTTTCATTCCTGTAACAGGGGTTCGAATCCCCTTGGGGACGCCAGCTTTCGCCAAGGCTTCAGCTGGCACGGCCATTTTTTTAGTTTATTTTTTGGAAAAATCTATGAGTGGTAAAATATTAGGTTTTTTTCTTGTTTTTCTTGGTTTATCCCTTTTTATTCCTTTTGCTCTTCGTATTGTAATAAAACTAGGGTTTATCGTTTTAGGACTCTTTTTGATTTACAAGGGCCTCCAGTTTATTGGAGCGCATTCTATTTTATTCCATGTTGATAGGTTTTTAGATAAGCTTCTTTCTATTTTTAATTAATTTGTTTTTACTGAATTTTTCCTTTCTATTTTTAATTCTAATTTTTTAATGTTGTATTTGTTCTATTGATTTTGTTACCTTATTTTTAGTTTCAATTATTGTTGCAAAAAAAATTAATTAAAAAGGAGAAATTATGGCTAATATAGAGAAAGTTAAAAATTGGGGGACAAATAATCTAACCGGAATTCTGTCGATTATCGCGGGATTAGTTTTATTCATGCTTACTTATAGAATGATTTTAAGCATTTTGGTTTTTTTCCTTGGAATAAGTTTAATTTATTTTGGTTTAATTAAATTAAGAATTCCCGGAGTTGCAGATTTTATTAATAAAGTTACAGCAAGCATAAAAGCTTTTTTTTCTTCTAAATAATAATAAATAGATTTAATTTTTAAAGGCCGTGAATAAAAATTCACGGCCTTTTTGTTTGTTTTTTTATTTACTTGTTTCCGGGGGGTTGTTGTTTTTATCAAATTTAATATCAATTGCTTTGACAAATTCATCTTTGTTTTTAGCAAAATGAACAACCGTTTGTGGAAATGGTATTTCGATATTATGTTCTTTAAAGGTTTCAATTATCGCGAATCTTAAATCACTTGCGACATCCCATTGATCACGGACTTTTCTTGCGCTTACAAACGCGCGAATAAAGAACTGCATTCCATCTTCTAAAAAGTTTTCCATTCGGATTGATATTCCCGGGACTCTTAAAACTACAGGATTTTTTTGAATTGTTTGCAGTAAAATCTCTTTAACTTTAATTGGATCAGAGCCGTAACTAACTGTTATCATCATTTCAAAACCAACGGCAAAGCGTCCTTGACCCCAATTTATTATTGGTTTGGTTATAAGATCTTTATTTGGAATTATTATTGAAAAATTTCTGGCGGTTCTTATTGTTGTTGCTCTTGGAGAAATTCTGTGTACTGTTCCTCTTACTTCACCCGTTTCAATAAAGTGTCCAATCTCTATAGGTCTTTCAATTAATATAAAAAATCCACCGACAAAATCTAAAATTAAATCTTTTAATCCAATACCCGCGCCAAGAAATAACGCTGTACTTGCGTAACCAATAAATACTCCCAGGTGCATTGCTGTAAATCCAAGCATTATAGAAATTATGATTATTAAATAATGTGTTATTCGCGAGAGAGTGTTTTGTGTTCCCGGTTCAGTTCTAAAAACATCAAATAATTTATTAAGTATAAATTTATTTACAAGAGTTGAGGTTATAAATCCTGAGATTATAAACGTTATAAACGATATAAATTGCACAATTCCTAATTTATGGTTTTCTCCAATTGTAATAACCCAATCATTTGATAGATGATCCCAAAAATCTGTTGGTGTGTAATAAAAGTTCCATATTCTGGATAAAAAGAAGAACGCGAAAAAAGATATAAACATAAAACTGGCTATTATAAAAAAACCGTAATACGTTTTTGCGTATTCAAATTTATCTTGTAATTCATCCCCTTCTTCTGTAAGAAAAAAGAACAGTGAGTATTTACGAATATATGCATGCAAAAAAAATATTCCGTATATTACAGCTAAAGAGAATGGTATTACAAAAGCCAGATACCAGGCTAAGTTTGAATAACCGATATAAGGATTTGATATGATTATTAATCCCATAATAAAAATAAAAGCTGGATAATAATGAGCGTCAATCTGTTTTTTTATCCAAACAAAAAATTTATTATCCGGAATTAATTTTAAAACGTCTTCTTTATTTACGGCAAAAAGTAGAACCAGCGCTAAAATTAAAATATATGCCGCGATTAATACGTTTGGAAATTCTGTTGATTCGGCAGAATAACTTAAAAAGGCCTTTCTTAAAGGAAGTAAGATTGCTGTAGAATAAAGAGTAATACTTGCTAAAAATATAAATTGATTTTGAAACTTTTCGGTAAAGATTGAAAAGCCAAGTTTTTCATTTAAAATTTTTAACTTATCTAAAAGCTCTTTTGATAAATATATTAAAATGGGTATGGAAACTATATGAAATACAGATAATAAATAAGGATTTATGATTGGAGAAATCGTTGAAAAAATATATTTAAAATCAAAAGTTATATGAATTACTATAAATAAATATCCCCATAAAAGTTTTAAATGATCTAACGCGAATTCAACTAAAGTTTGACTTAAGTATAAAAAGGATGATGGCTTTTTATTTATAATTTTTTTAACTTCTTCTTGCGTTTTTAATAAAATGAATTTTAATAAAAATAAAGAAACGAAAAAGAACGCGAAGAACACTAATAACCAGAAATAATTATAAATTTTAAAGTCTTTTATATTGTAGAATAATACGCTTGGACTTAAATATTTATTTGTATCCCAAAAAATATTGCGTAAAAAGGTTTCCGCGTCAAGAAAAGCTTTTTGTAGGTCTTTTAGAGATATTGCTTTGGGGGAACGTTCCCATATATTAGAAATAATTAATTTTTCTTCTAAATCGTCTATTACAAAATTATATTGATTTATGATTTCATTTTGTTGTTTTGTTAAAATCTCTTCATTTATTGTCAAATATTCTTGTATGAACTTTAATTGTTTATTTAAATTTATGTTTGTTTTGTTAAGATTATTTAAAGAATCTTGATAAAGCTTTAAATTGTTTTTAAAAACAGAGCTTTTTTGATTTTTAAGATTTTCTTCTTTTGATTTAATTATTTCTTTATTTTTATTTGCTTCCATTAAGCTGCTAATCGCTGCGGCCTTTTTTTGATTTAGATTTTTTTTGTAATTTAAATCTATTTCCAGTTGATTTTTAAATTCATTAATCCGTTCACGCAAGTCGATGTCTTTTCTGCTTAGATTGTATCTTACATCTAAAACGGTAGCTGTAATTTCTTTTAAGTTTACAGATAAATCAGCCAAGTCCTTTTTTATGTCAATTAGATATAATTCTGAATTCAGAACCTGAATAATTGATTTTTGTTTTTGTATGTTTGTTTCTAAAAAGTAAATTTTAGGTTTATCTTGTTGATCTTCTTCAAGTTCATTTAGATTTTTTAATTCCGCCTTTAAATTGTCTAATTCTGTGTAGTTTTTATCACGTTCCAGTTTTATCTTATCTCGTTGTTTATTTAAATTTTCTTTAATTTGTAGCGCTTTTTGTGTTTGATTTTGTGATTCAGACTTAGCGCTTTCGATGTCTTCTATTTCGAGTATTAATAAATCTTTTACCTCTTCGAGTTTGTTTTTGAGAATTTCTGATTGATTTTTTTTGTATTCAAGCTCATTTTTTTTATATTCAATTTCAAAATTTAATTTTTCATTTAATAGGTTTGAATATTCAATTTTTTCTTTAATTAAAGAGGATTCTTCATTTATAACTATAGCTTTTAATTTCAAAGTCTTTCTTGATTCTTCAGATTCTTCTTTTGAGATGTCTTTTATTTTGTTTGATATATCCTCACTTTCAGAGGTTTTTAGATCTTTTTGTTTTTGCAAAGAAAATAAATTTTCTTTTGCATTAAATTTTTGATTTTTAAGACTATCTAAAAGCTTTTCCCAGGAATTAATTTTAGCAATCAATTCGTATATTTTGTTTTGCGCGTTTTGAAGTTCTTTCCATGAATATGCCGGTTTACCTTCTTCTTTTTCATCTTTAATTTCATGAAAAGAAATTATTTCATTGATTAATTTGATATTTTTTTTAATTATTTCTTCTGTTTGTTGCAGTAGTTCTTGATAATTATTTAAATTTTGTTTGCGATCATTAAGTATCGTTATTTTTTTGTTTAGGTATTCTTTTTCTTCCGGTTCAACTTCGGCCTTTAATTGTTTTTTTGTTTCTGTTATTTCTTTGTCTATTATTTTAATAGTTTGATTATTCTCTTTATTTGATATTTCAAAATTTTTTTGTATTTCTAGTAATTTTTTTTCTGAATCATCAAGTTGTTTTTTCTTGGCTTCGATTGTTCCTGTAAATGGTATCGCGATAGGATTATTACTTCCTCCGGTTATATTTTCTAAGGAAAATTGACCGTAGATAGTTGTTATGGAAAAAATAAAGAGAATAGAAAGAACTTTTCTTTTTGTATTCATTTTTATCCTTTATTTAATTATTAAAATAAGTAGTTTTAAAATTTTTACTAAAAGGATGATTTTTAATGCTTTGGTTAATTACTAAATCGATATTTTTTTCTGTTTGTTTATCGATTTTTTCTAGAGCCACTTTAACCGATTCTACTTTCAGTTCATCCGAAATGTCAATAAAGACAGAAGAAAATAGGTGTAATTGCTTTGAATAAGCTTCATAGTTTTCATAAGAGCATATTCCCAAGAGATGTATGAGTTTTAAAAAGTAAATTTTTTTAATAATTTTAAATTTTTCATCAAAGATATTTTGTTTACTTAAAAGTCGAATTGAATAATAAAGAATTTCAAATATTTCCGGCGCCGGCGCGGCCAAAGGGAGAGAGTAATAACTTATTTCAAGTATACTGTGAAGCCATTTAATATTTTGTTTTGTGATATTTGTTAATGTCGCGATTATGTTTATATGATTTGCAATTATATTTACACTGCTGTTTCTAATTAATTGATATTCAATTATCATTCCGGGCCATAATTTTTGAGATAAATTTGATGGAGTTGTTATTAAATTATGTTTTCCACTTATTCTATTTAAAATTGAAATTTTTTGTTTGAATGGCAGGAATCTTTTTAAAACTAGGCCTATCTGTTTATTATTTTCCATTTAGGCTTTGATTAGTTTTACAGGGATAATTTTAGGATCAGGATAATATAACAAGCAATTTCTTGCTTGTGTATAAAAGTTAACAAGACTGTTTTCAGTCTCTTTTTTTAAATCAGCAAATGAAATTTTTCCTGTTAAAAATTCCTTTGTATTTGGAATTTGAGCTACTGAATCGAATTGTGTTGGTTTATATTCAAGGTTTACATTTTTTCTATTGTTCAAAAATCTAATAATTGTTAAAAAAGTATTGTATATGGAAAAGTCTTCGAAATCTTTTCTTAATTTTATTCTAACGCCATTAAGTTTTTTCTTTTTTGTTATTATTGAGTAATCATTACAATAAAAACCGGCTTTCAAACATAATTTTTTGAGATATTCTTGTTCCCAGATTGACATACTTTGGTCATAAGGAAGTAATACGGCATATTTTTTTTGTTTAGTTTTATAAAATTTATTTATTGGTGTTACTTGGCTTAAAACTTTTAGGGTCGCTTTTTCTAATGATGTATCACCATTTATTTGTAATTTTGCGTATTTTATATTATTTCTGTCCCAATTTGATAGAGGGATGACAGTTAATGGCACTTTTTCAGGTAATACAGTTTTATTGATATAAGAAGCCAGTTCTCCGTTTGTTAGACCATGTCTGAGAGGGATTGTTCCCGGACCTTCTATGTATGGGCCCAGTGGATTTGGTTTATCCATAATAATTAATTGTTTATTGTTTTCAAGCGCGATTTTAGCAATTTTAATTAGGGTTTTAAATGATTTACTTTGTTTTATCCCCGGATTTTTCATATCAAACACAATGGCGTTGATATTTTTTAGTTGTTCATATGGAATTTTTTCATATTTTTTATTCCAGTGATAAGTTTGAATTTTTGTTTTATTGTCAGTATTAACCAAAACAGTACTTTTATTGCCGGGAAGCTTTTTTGGTACAAAAATTTTCTTTATTTGGAAATCCTTTTTTTGCAATACTTCCAAGTTGTTATTTAGGTTTTGGTTTGTTGTTTTTGTGTTTGATATTACCGCTAATTTTAATTTTTTAATCCAATCAAAGTTTTTATCATTTAAAAGAACTTGAAAGCTATTTTGCGCTTTGTTTGTATTATCTTTTTTAATAATAATATTGCTGCTATTTCTAGATATAATATTGGGAATAAAATATATTAGATAAACGATACAAAAGAGTTTTATAAAAGTTATAAGTTTTTCATTCATTTCGATTTATTTCAAAATTAAAAAATAAAATTTTTCCTTTCTATTGTTAATAGTAGGGTAATACGAAATTCTTTTCAAGCTTTATAAAAATGATAATATCTTGCTTTTTGTTTCCTGAGTGTGCTTTATTAATAAAGTAAGAGGGGAAAATAAAATTTGGGGGGTAATATCATGCGTTTCTTTTTTAAAAGTTTTTTTTTGATAATTTTATATCTTTTGAATCCAACTTTTGTTTCTTCATACACACAAGAAAAACAAAATAAAGACAAAAATCAAAAAATAGATTTTAGGCAAACCTTTAAGTCTGCGGAAATTTCTTTTGGACAAGGGACAGTCAAAACAGATCCTTATTCTTTGCAATTGGCGGCAAAAGAAGCTTTAAAATTTTTTCAGCATAAAAGAAGTTTTTTTGAAAGTGAGTTGAAAAAAAATATTGCTGTTACAAATCCAAAAGATTTTTCAGAGCAAATCGTAAAAGCGAAAGACATAGAAAAAACGTTAGAGTTTATAATTAAATCAATTGAACAAGATAAAAAAAGCAAAAAATTTAGAATCTTAGACCCTAAATTTTTAAATAATCGTAATTTCAAATTTATAAGATGGTGGGGAAACAGGAACAGTTTGGGCAAATCAAATAAATATATTCGGTTAACCAAATATGCCGTTTTTAAAACAAGGGGACATTATGAGAAATTCAAAAATTACGCGTATCCTTTATATGCTATTCAAGATGCTGTTTTTTCCAAAAATTTAAGACTTAAGTTTTCAAAACAAGATGTTTTAGCGGGAGTTCTAAATAAACCTGAATACAACAGTAAGATCAAGCCTCTTGTTTGGCTTACAAGAAATTCTTTAGAAGAAGCCTTAATGCAGGGTTCTATAATTGTTCAAATGCCGGATGGGAAAGAACGAATTTTTAACGTAGATAAAAGCAATGGAATGAATTACTCCGGAAAACTTGGAGGGAAAAGATTTCAAAAACGTTATTGGTATTTTAAAGAAATTAAAGACATCAATAACGAAAAACAAAACCTACGAATTTTAAATCAGGGAGGAGTTCTTTTTGCCGGAGATTTGTATAACGTTGGATTGGGAAAAATTATTGCTATAAAGTATCAAAATCCAATAACAAGAGAAGAAGAAATTCGTCTTGGTGTTCTTGGTGATATTGGTTCAGCTTTTACAGATAATCTTCATCATTTAGATTATTTTGCGGGTATTTTTAATAATAAAAGGCAATTTAGAAATTATATAAGAAATATTCCGCCGTATGTGGAGTGTTACATTTTAGTAAAAAGATAGAAAATTTGCCCGGCCATAATTTTTTATAATGTTGCGAGTAATAGTGAAATTACTGCCATCAATTTAATTAAGATATTTAATGAAGGTCCTGATGTATCTTTAAACGGATCACCAACCGTATCACCAACAACCGCTGCTTTATGCGCGTCAGATCCTTTTCCGCCAAAGTTACCGGCTTCAATGAATTTTTTGGCGTTGTCCCATGCGCCACCGGCATTTGCCATTGTTAACGCGAGAACAATTCCTGTTAAAGTCGCGCCGGCTAAAAAACCACCAAGAGCAATATTACCAAGTGTGAACTTAATTAAGATTGGACTTCCAACGGTGAGAAATCCCGGTAATAACATTTCGCGAAGCGCCGCGTTTGTACTAATTTCAATACATTTTTCTGAATCAGGTTCGGCTGTTCCTTCCATCAAACCTTTGATTTGTTTAAATTGTCGTCTGACTTCAAGAACCATTTTCCATGCGGCTTTACTTACAGATCTCATTGTTAAAGCGGAAATTAAAAACGGCATTGTTCCGCCAATGAATAATCCTGAAATAACCAATGGATTTAAAAGATCAATTCCCGGAACATTTGCTTTTTCACAAAACGCTACAAAAATAGCTAATGCTGTTAACGCGGCAGATCCAATTGCAAAACCTTTTCCAAGAGCCGCAGTCATATTTCCAAGAGAATCTAATTTATCTGTAATTTTTCTTACGTTTGGACCAAAGCCTGACATCTCTGAAATTCCACCCGCGTTATCCGCGATTGGACCATAAGCGTCAACAGACATTGTAATACCAACTGTAGCGAGCATTGAAACCGCTGCTATGGCAACGCCGAAAAGGCCGCCAAAATATTGGAAAGAAAGAAAGATTATCATTGCTATAGAAATAACAGGCGCGACAACTGATTCGAAACCAATAGAAAGACCGTAAATTAAATTTGTTCCGGCGCCGGTTTCAGATGTTTGCGCAAGTTTTTCTATAGGTTTTCCATTTGTGTAGTAATCGGTAATAAGGCCAATTACAACACCCGCGAAAGCGCCTAAAGAGATTGCGCCGAAAAGGGCCAATTCTAAATTAAAGTATTTTAAATAAGCAAAAGCGCCAATTAAAAAGAAAACAATCGCGACATAAGTTGAATTATGAAGCATGCTGCTAAGTTTACATTTAAATAATGAAATAGATAAAAGTCCAAGGATAGAAGAAAGCAGACCGATTGTAATAAGAATTAAAGGAAGTGAGATGTATAATAAATTTGCGGGATATGCGGCAAAAGCTAAAGCCATAGCAGCCAAAGTCGCGCCAACATAAGATTCGAAAATATCCGCGCCCATTCCGGCGGTATCCCCAACGCAGTCTCCAACGTTGTCAGCAATAACTGCAGGATTTCTAGGATCATCCTCCGGAATTCCCATTTCAACTTTACCAACTAAATCAGCTCCAACGTCTGCGGCTTTTGTAAAAATTCCGCCGCCAACACGAGCAAATAACGCAATTGAACTTGCTCCTAAACCGAAAGTTGTAATTATTTGAACAAAATCAACATTTGGATTTGTAACGAACAAGAAAAATAATGTTCCCAAACCCAAAAGACCAAAACTAGCAACAACGAATCCCATTACAGATCCACCAAAAAGAGCGGTTAAAAAAGCGGCTCTTTCACCACGTTCTTTTGCCGCCATTGTTGTCGCGACGTTTGCGTTTGTTGCCGCGCGCATTCCAATAAAACCGGCAAGCATAGAAAATAAAGCGCCCGCGACATAACTTAGACCGGCAATAATGCTTGCAACATACCAAAGAGTGATAAACGCGACTAAAATTACTCCGGCTAAAATTGAGTATTCTTTTTTCAGAAATGTCATTGCGCCGTTTCGAATTAATTCCGCAATGCGTTCAGCTTTTTTATTTGTAATTTTTTCCGATGTGGTTTTTTTAAATAAAAGCGCGGTAACGATTAGTCCAAGGATGGATACACCAACAAAAAGTAAAAAGTACTGTATCAACTGCATAAAAAAACTCCCTTAAAATAAGTGTTTTTATATAATTAAACTTTAGAAAACGCGACAGAATACCAGATTAAAAGGTCTTTTTCTTTTTGTAAAGAGGATATTTTTACTTTCGTAATTAATTCATTTTGAATATTTATTTTTGTTATTGATATGATTTTTTCATTCCAGTATTTTTAAAAATAAGTTTTGGGAAAAATCTTTGAAAATTTGAAAGCCTGGGGGAGTATTATGAAGAGTTTTTGTGGTTGGGGGATTAGGGACTTTCATTTTTCTATTTTTTTCGTTCTTTTTTCTTTTCTATTTTTGTCTCCTTTGCGTTCGTATCTTCAGGAGGATCTGGATAAACTTTTATCCGGTGAAAAGGATATGTCCTTTGCTGATTTAAGTGGGGCAGTTATAAAAGATTTTGATGCTTCTGAAATTAATTTAGAAGGGGCAAATTTAAACGGCTCAAAATTTTATAACGTTAATCTTACTAATGCCTTGTTTAACGATAATGATGATGAAGATAAAAAGGGTGGAAAGTGTCCTGCTGATTTAAGAAATGCGACGATGGAAAATGTTAATCTTTCGGGCGCTTTTTTACGAAGGGTTAAAATGGGTAAGGCAAATTTAAAATCAGTTGATTTATCAGGAGCTGATTGTAGAAATTTAAGAGCGGCTAATGTAATTTTAACCGATGTTATTTATGATGGTTGTGATTTAAGAAATGCAAACTTTAATAATGGCAAATATGATTTAGTAGCGATTTTCAAAGCGGAAAAAACTGCGGGTCTTAAATTATTGCGATTTTCATCCACGGATGAATATACGCAAATTGATTATAGTTCTGAGGAAGAAGAAATTGATGAGGATGCAGATTTTGATGATGTTTATGATTTGATTGATGATTTTGACGGACTTTCTATTAGATTTCCAGGTTTTACTCGACCTATGTTGGGAGCAGTGAATAATACTTTGCGTCGAGAGATTGCTTTTTTGCAAAGAGAAGAGGATATTTTTTATTCGCAGCGGATTAGAGTTTGTCAGTATTCAAGTTGTAACGCTGTTATGCCGAAAAAAATAATTAATTGTGATAAATGTTGTATTTGTTGGGACAAATATAAAAACAACCAAAATATTGCGGTATTTTCTTGTGGCCATACATTTTGTGTAAATTGCGCGAATACAACTTTATCTACACCATGTTATGATAGACGTGGGCTCAAACATGAATGTCCTGTTTGTCGGTGTCATATTGAGAGTTATAAAAAAATTAAGTTAGAAGATTTAAAACAGAACGAAAGTTTAGATTAATAAATAAATTCCAGCAAATTTAACATATATTCAAATTCATATTATTCTTTGCTTCATGCGTTTATTTTTAAAAATTATTTTTATTTCATTCATTTTTGTTTCTTCATTTTCAATTGGCGCGTTTTTTTATTTATTCGAAAAAGAATGTGTTGATTTTTCTGCTTTGCAAAATTATGATCCCGGAAAACCTTCAATAGTTTTAGATGATGAAGGAAAAGAATTTTGTCGTTTTGAATTAGATAAACGAGCTCCAATTACATTTGATAAATTACCGAATTTTGTTGTTAAGGCTTTTATTGCCGCGGAAGATCATAAATTTTTTAATCATTGCGGAATTTCATTTAAAGGTATTGCGCGTTCAGCTTTGGTTAATTTGTATTATCAAAAAAGAGTTCAAGGCGCGAGTACAATTACACAACAACTTGCGCGCGGTATGTTTTTGTATTATGACAAAACTTATTTACGGAAATTTCAAGAAATATTTTTGGCGTTGCAACTTGAAAAACAATTTACAAAAGAAAAAATTTTAGAACTTTATGTTAATAACATTTATTTTGGTCGAGGAATTTATGGGGTTGAAGCCGCGTGCAGACGTTTTTGGAATAAATCTGTTTGCGATATTGATTTAGAACAAGCTGCGGTTTTGGCGTCAGTTACTCGTTCCGCAAGAATTTATTCCCCGCTTAATTCAACTTTTATGTCGAAGAAAAGAAGAGATTTGGTTTTAAAAAGCATGCTAAGACTAAATTTTATAAATCAAGAGCAATATGAAGAATCTATAAATAAAGAATTAGTAATTAAAGATTTTTTAGCGGGAAATCCGGTTCGTTTATATTTAAAAGAATGGATTAGAAATTGGGCGGAAAATAAATGGGGTAAAGATGTTTTGTATAAAGATGGTTTGAAGATAAAAACAACAATTAATTCAGAGATGCAAGAAACGGCGGAAAATGCTTTTTGCCAAAACGTTGAGAAATTAAAAACAAAACTTGGTGATGAATTAAACGGTGGTTTAATTTCTATTGAAAGTAATAGCGGAAAAATTAAAGCATCTGTTGGGGGCCTTGATTTTAGAGATTCTCAGTTTAACAGATCGTTTCAAGCTGTTAGACAAATGGGATCGGCATTTAAACCTATAATTTATTCAGCGGCTTTGGAGAATGGACTGAAAATGAGTGATGTGGAAATTGATGAACCGTTTGAATTGCAATTATCCGAAGAAAATTCATGGCGACCAAAAAATTGGACAAATCGTTTTGAGGGCCCAATGACTTTGTTAAGGGCTTTAAGTTTTTCAAATAACATAATTACAGTAAAAACATTTTTTAAAACTGGAATGCAAAAAGTTATTGATATGGCCAAACGATTTGAAATTAAAAGAAGTTTATTACCTTATCCGTCTCTTGCGTTAGGAATTGCTGAGAGTACGGTTGAAGAGTGCGCCGCGGCATTTAATGTTTTCGCGAATAATGGAGAATACGTAAAACCATATTTATTTGAATGGGTAAAAAATCGATGGGGCAAAAAAATATGGGAAAATGAAGAAATTAAACATAAAGTTTTGGATAGTAAAATTAATTCTCAAATGATTAATGCTCTTTCTTATCGAATGAGAAGAGCGCGAAATTTTTATGGGCCGCAAAGTTGGATAAATTCTGAATCAATTGGTAAATCAGGTTCAACAAATGGAGCCTCTTCAGTTTGGTTTGTTGGTTCAACACCACAACTTACAACAGCTGTCTATCTTGGACGTGATGATAATAAGCATATGGGTAAATCAATTTTCGCGAGTCAGACGTCTTTGCCGATTTGGCATGAATTTAATAAAAAAATTGATTTTAAGAAAAAGCATTTTTACTTTGATCCAAATTTAAAGGAAGTTATTATCGATTGGAATACCGGTTTGCCCCTTAAAAATAAAAAAAGTCGATCGGCTGTTACAATTCTTGAAGGATAAGCTTTTGAATTGTTGTATTAAATAAGTAAATGTGA
>JAUWHS010000085.1 GCA_030605785.1 bacterium | reverse complement strand
AATTAAACCGAATCAAATAGGAACTGTAACTGAAACTTTAGACGCGATCAGAGTTGCTCAACAGGCAGGATACAAAACAGTTGTTTCTCATCGATCGGGCGAAACAAACGATTCATTTATTTCAGATCTTTCGGTCGGCGTAAATTCAGGACAATTAAAAGCAGGAGCTCCTGCTCGTGGAGAACGTGTTGCAAAATACAATAGGTTGTTGCAGATTGAAAAAAATCTTTTTTAATTTTTTTTTTAAAATTTGCAAAATTTATGCGAATTTTATCTTTCGTTTCATCTCGGTTTGATCAGGAAATTACAGTTATAATCGAATACAACAATGTTTTTACTTTTTAAAAAAATATTATTCAACAACGACCTTTACTTTTAGAAAAAAGTATTTAAAATTTCAAGCGTTGTGTTTTTTTAAGGGTGATTATTCTGGGAGAGATTCTTATGTTAAAGTTTGTAAAAAAACTAATCGTTTTTTCTGTATTTCTTTTAAATTCAACAAATTTATTTTCGGGGTTACTCCCAGGTTGCATTATTTTTATAGGTGAAGATAACTATCACCAAATAAGAGAATTGCGTCCGGGAAATTCAGTTATGTCTTTAGATGAGAGATTAAACAATAACGAAATGGCTATAATTTCAGGTTTAAAAATTCATAAAAACTTTTTAGCTAAAGTTATTTTTATAAAATTAAAGTCTGATGAAGGCCGACTGAGTTTTATGGCTGTTGGAGATGATCAAAAATTTTGCATCCTTGACAGGCAAAAAGATTATGAAGATGAATTATCAGACAACGCTACCTGGGCAGATGCAAAGGATTTAATGTCAGGTGATTATTTAAGAGGTTACGGCGATTCAAGTTTTTGTGTTTTTGATATTGATTATAAGCAACTAAAAAAGAATGTTGATTCCTATGATTTATCGTTACAGACTGATCATACATTTTATATAAAAGATTCTAATGGGAATCTAGTTTTGACACACAATCTTTTTGGTGTGGATGATCTTGTAATTATTGGTGGATTTTGTGTCATTGGGGCTTTGATTGGAGGTGGTCTTACAGCATATAAAACCTACAGTAATGGTGTTTTTTCCAAGGGAGCTGTGGTAAAGGGAGCTGTGATTGGACTGGTGATTGGAGGAGTGTCTTCTGCGGCTTTTATATATATTGGGGTACCCGCATGCAAATATCTTCCTTCAGCCCTTAAAGGTCTAGAAGATTATTTAGCTGCTCATTCTCCTGCCGTTGCCAAGTTTCTAGCCAATGTTAAAGAATCAAAGATTGATCTGATTCTTTTATATTCTTTAGCGAAAGATTTTTTTGGTAGAGGATGGTCTATTTTAGATCGTACGACAACTCATTTTGCAGATGAAACGTTAAGAAGAGAAAATGAAGATATTGATTTTTCTGGTATAGATGTTGACTATGGCGAGACAGAAGAGATTGTAAATGAAATATTTGTAGATCAAAATGATCGGCCAATTAGAGATGAGAATGGTAATACAATTAGGTTTGTATTGAGGAGAAGAAGAAATGTTTGATTTTTTAAAAATTTTATTATTTTTTTTTTATTTTTTAATGTTGGCGTTTCAAGTGTAAGTGGTTTTACAGATTTAGGAACCAAAGAAAAAATAAGATGCTTGGATAATAAAACTAAGAATTCAAATAATGAACCGAGCAATTATATTTTTGGTTTGAAATTATCTCCAAATAATTCTGACAAAGCTTTTTTAATAGAATTTGAAACAGATAAAAAAGAATCTTTATTTATAGTTGTTGGAGAAAACCAAAGATTTTATGATTTGAATTTTTTTGAAGATTTACAGTCTGGGTTTAATTCCGATTCGGATGATGCTAATTTTGAATGTTTGCAGAAGTATTTTTCTTTTGCGTGTAAAGAAGCTAAAAATTTTGAAATCGGAGATAAAATCGAGATTGGTAATTCAATATTTTTAACTGTAAAAAATATGATAATCATAAAGCTTGGTGAGCAATTTTGTTCTAATGTTTTTTCTAAAAAAAGTAATTACACTTTTTTTCTTTCTAATTTAACATCTGATGAAAAGTCCGTTTTTATTTCTTTTATGATGAGTTTGTTTGCTGTCGGGAGTGGGTCTTTTGTTGGTATTTATTGTGGAGCTTTAATATTAAAAACGGTTTTTAGGGGTAGGCAAGGAAGGCTGTCGTCTGCTTACATTGCTAAATTGGCTACACTTATGTCAATGTATAGTTGTTTTCGATTTGTGTTAGATAGAATGATTAAAGCTTTAGAACCAAGTCCTATTGTTACGCAATCCGGTAAAGTTACGCTTGCAAAAACGGATTATTTATCAAAGATAATGAATCAATTACAGGATTATAATATTAATTTTGCCAAGGTTGAATTTATAAATGATAAAAATTTACTTGATATAAATGATCTTATTGTTGATGAAGTACTTGTTGATAGTCAAGGTAATTCGATTAAAGATGAAAAAGGAAATACAGCTCATTTATTTATAGTAAATAGCCAAGGAGAAGGTAGTGTTTAATTTTCCCAAAAAAATTCTTTTAACAATTTTTTCTGTTTTAATTACCACAAACCTATTTTCCGGTTTATTGCCTGGAACAATGGTTTTGGTTGGAGAGAATGATTATAAAAGAGTTGAAGATTTAAGAGTTGGCGATTCAATTCAAGTTTATAACATTCCTAGACATGAAATAGGAGAAGATGAATATAAGATACAAGAAATAAAAGTACATAAATCCAAAGATATCATCTTAATAGAAACCGATTCAGAGTTGATACCTTTTGGTTCAAATCAAAAAATTTATAATAGACGTATTCGTAGATTCATTCCCGCTTGTGAGTTCGTTGTTGGTGATAAATTATTTTCACCAGGAATGGGTGATTTAGAAATAAAAAATGTTGTAACAAGTAAGTTAGCGGAAAAAATAGAGTTATATGATATTTCGATAGAAGATGGAAATTTATTTATAATTTGTACGGAAGATGGTATTAATTTATTAGTTCATAATTTTGCGATAGCTGTTCCAGTATTGATATACGTTGTTTTAGCAAAAGTTGCTGAAGCCGTGGTTGCTACGACAGCTATTGCTGGTGTTGCAGCATTAGATGATCATTTTAGCAAGAAGGGGAGACGTAAAAATAAAGGAAGGAAAGTTCCTGGATTGGATGATATAATCAAAGGTGCAAAAGAACCAAAAAAAGGAAGGAAGGGTAAGTCAGATGTTTGGGAGAAAAAAGGAGGAGAGGAAAAAAGAGACAGAGATAGTGCAGATATTTCAAATGGAGAGCCTTTCGAGGATTACTACACAGATAAAGGAAAAGTTAGTGTTGGTAGGAGTAAAAATGGTGAAAAAATTGTAAAAAGAGGGTTTAGTGGTAATATCTCAGGAAATAAACCGACTTTAGAGATTCAGATAGACAAAAATAATAAAATTAAAATAAGGTATGATGATTAATTTTCTAGATGGAAAAATATGAAAAGTAAAAAAGAATATAATTTGAAAAAAAAAGGTGATTTGGAATTAATCACAAGGTATGGCCTTGTTAAGGTTGGAAAAACAAAAACAGGCGAGGTCATTGTTTGTAGGGATTTTAGTAGTACTTTTACGGGGAATAGACCGGTGTTAGAGGTACATCATGATGATGGGCATTTTACTATCATAAGATATAATGATTGAAAAAAATGAAATTTGTTGAATTTAAACTACCTGAAGATATTGGTACATTATCAAGTCGCAAATATTTTATATCATCTATAACAAGCGATGATGATGGTTTTAGAATTGTTTTTAAAAAAGATAACTCTAAAGAAGAAGATGATTTTGGGGTTGTTTTTGACTTTGGTTATTTTGTTGAAGATTATAGAGTTTCTCGTGAAGGTCGTCGTTTGGATCATCACATGTCAAAGCTTCCAAAGGAATGGATTTTTGTGGAAGTTGAAGACTCTGAATATTTAAAAAAACTAAATAATGAATCGGATGGTATGCTTTTATTCATAGATCCCGATTTAAAGCATTATATTGCCGGAGATGATAATTTTTCGGTAGATATTATTTCCAGAGAGGAACCGGAAGTATATAAAGAAATATATAATTAACTTTTTTTTGAAAACAAATCGATATAGTTTTTTGATCAATAGGGGTTTTCATATGTAAAAAATATTCTTTATTTCATTCGGCTTTTAGAAAACATGGATACTAAGAAAAAATATAAGAGATTAGATTATTATCTGAATTTGCCATGGACTTACACTGTTGAATCGTCAACAGATGAAAACAAAAATAAAATATACATTGTTCGTGTAAACGAATTGCCCGGTATATGTACGGATGCTTCATCGCTCGATGAAGCAATGACACTTATTAAAGAACCAATGACAGCAGTTTTCGAGCTTTATATTGATAAAGGCGAGGATATTCCTGAGCCGATTGAAGAAAAAGATTATTAGAAAAAATTTTTTATCCCTTAATCACCGCGCAAGGTCGAAGGCGGGCAACTTTTTTTGCGATTTTAGCCTGACTTACAATCTCAACAACTTCATCAATATCTTTGTATGCGATTGGCGCTTCTTCGGCCAAACCCGGAATTGAACCGGCTGCTATGGCAATTCCTTTTTCAGCAAGTTGTTTTTTT
>JAUWHS010000053.1 GCA_030605785.1 bacterium | reverse complement strand
TGTTGTTCCTTTTTTTCTAGAATTGATGCAAGCCCGTTGATTTGGTTTGTCGGTATTTCAGGGTGTAGGGTTGAGAATGTAAGTAAAAAAATGGCTAAAAAAAGTTTTTTTATATTCATGGTTCTCCTTTTATCTCTTTTTATGTATTTGAAATTATTTCTTGTTCAACATTACCAACTTTGCGTTCATTAAATTCAATTAAAAAGAAATTTCAATGTTTAGTAACAACTTTTTAATTTTGCTTTTTTCCTTTTTGGTAAAACAATTTTCGGAAAGATCCAGATTTTGAAGATTTATCAGATTGCCGAATGAAGTGGGCAGAGCTTCAAGATAATTTTTGGAAAGATCCAGATCTTGAAGATTTATCAGATTGCCGAATGAAGCGGGAAGAGTTGTAAGTTTATTATGGCGGAGATTTAGCTCTTGAAGACTTTGCAGCTTGCCAAATGAAGCGTGTAGAGTTCTTAGTTGATTACTGCTAAGATCCAGCTTTTGAAGACTTTGCAGCTTGCCAAATGAATCAGGAAGTGTTGTCAGTTTATTCTCGGAAAGGTACAGCTTTTGAAGGTTTTCCAGGTTGCTAAATGAATCAGGAAGAGCTTCAAGTTGATTACTGCTAAGAGACAGTACTTTAAGATTTTCCAGATTGCCAAATGAAGCGGGTAGAGTTCTTAGTTGGTTAATGTCAAGACCTAGATCTTGAAGATTTTTCAGGTTGCCGAATGATTTAGGAAGAGTTGTAAGTTTATTACGGTGGAGATCTAGCTCTTGAAGATTTTTCAGGTTGTCAAATGATTTAGGAAGCGTTGTCAGTTTATTGTATTGAAGCTTCAGTTTTAGAAGATTTTTCAAGTTGCCAAATGAATCAGGAAGTGTTGTCAGTTTATTTTCGGTAAGGCACAGCTCTGAAAGATTTTCCAGGTTGCCTATCCAGTCAGGAAGAGTTGTAAGTTGATTGTCGGAAAGATTCAGTGCTTTAAGGCTTTTCAGGTTGCCTATCCAGTCAGGGAATGTTGTCAGTTTATTCTTGGTAAGATTCAGTGTTTTAAGGCTTTTCAGGTTGCCTATCCAGTCAGGGAATGTTGTAAGCTGATTGTCGGAAAGCTTCAGTTTTAGAAGATTTTTCAAGTTGCCAAATGAATCAGGAAGTGTTGTCAGTTTATTTTCGGTAAGGCACAGCTCTGAAAGATTTTCCAGGTTGCCTATCCAGTCAGGGAGTGTTGTAAGTTGCTTAAGGTTTAGAATCAGAATTATTGCTTTTTGCTCTAATGATCTTGCCCATTCAGGTATGGTATCATAATTGTTTAAAATTAAATTTTTTGCTATCCAACCCAGTCGTTCAGGATCCTTTGCTTGGTCTACAATTTTTTCTAACTCGTTTGAAAATTGATTATCAATTTTAGCTTTGATAATTACTTCAATTGTTTTGAAATTTGTTTCATTTAAAAAATTAATCTTGTTTAAATATTTTTTTATCAAATTTTCAAGCTTATTTTGTAAGCTTTCTTTTTTTTCAGATTCATCGACGTCTATAGGGTCAGGCATTTTTGCATATAATTTAACAATAGCTGGTATGACAATCTCCAAATCAGTATTAAGGAATAGAGGAATTAATTTTATGTTTTCATTTATTTGATTCAAATTCCATTCCGGTTTAATTTTAATAATTTGAGTAAGATAAGTGCCGTAGGTAATATATTTTTGTTTTAATTTGCTTGTATTGGAAAGAAGGCGTGCTTTTTTGTGTGGTTGCTCTAAGTCTTCTACTTCTTCTTCATTAATATTTGTTAGGATGTTTATATAATTTTCGAGTTTTTTGTCTTCTGTCTTATCTTCTTGAAATGTAATCACAAAGTGACCGGAACTAAATCTCCATGAAAAATTTAAAGGATTGAGCCAACCTCCAAGAGTAAAACGAATTAAATTATTATTGTTATTTTCTTTGATGTCTTCTTCGGCTTTCCAAGACAAATTTATGTTTTGTTTTCCTAGCTTTTCAGCGAGTTTATCAAAATCAAAATCTTCAATTCCAAGAAGATGGCCTAAAATAACGTACATATTTTTGATTCCGCCTTTTCCCGAAATGTTGCAAATATTTTCATTGCGATAAATTACATCTGGAATTTCTGAAACAATTGCCGCCCAATCATCATAAGCATTGTTATTCGGATCATTTTCATTGTGAGATTCAATATTAGAAATGGCGGGATATTTTTTGTAAAACTTAACAAGATCAGATTCATCTGAAAGACCAAGGTATTTTAAAATTTCAATGTTAAAACTTTGTGTTTCCGGATCATACAATAAAACATTGAAAAAATTACGAAGTGATGTCTCGCCGCAATCAGGAAAGTTATATTTTTTATCGTTTGCTTCGTAGTTTACATTTGCTCCTTTAACCAATGGAGGAAATTTGGTTATTGCGCTGAATTTTTGATAAATGATAAAATCTTTTAGCGAAATATTTGTTGGATCATCATCTTTTTTTAGTTTTTCTGTTTTATCTTTTGTATATTCTTTATATTCTCCTGAATTATCCAACCAATCATTTTCATTAATTATTTCTTTATTTATAAAAAAGCTTTTATCAAGTGGTTCAAAATATTTTTGATAATCTTGTTTTGAGTTTGCTTTCCGCCAGAGCATCGCGAGAAGAATGTCATAAACTGTAAAAATATCTTTTTTTATTGAATCTTTTGCATTGTTTATTAATGTAGCCAGAGATTTTGCAATTGATTCAGTTTTAAGTCTTCTTATGTTTCTGCTTTTGTCTCTTATTTTTTCTTTATAAGATTTTATTTGTTTTTGTGTTTCTTTACTCTTTTTTTGTTCTAATAACTTTTCTAATTCTTCTTCAAGCAGTTGTTTTTCGTTTTCAAGTTTGTTCTTGTGCTGTTCTAGTTTTTTTTGAACATCTTCTTTTTTAAAAAAATCAGTCAAAATAGCTTCAATATCTTCATCCGTTTCAAGCGCATTAACAATTTTACCAATCAATTCTTCATCAAAATAAGTTGCAAGGTTAGTTGGTAATGTTGTTGGTCCGAAAGTAACCTGATCCGGTTGTAGATAAAATAGTTTTTGAGTTAGTTTTGCTAATGAATCATTGTCAGTTCCGTATTGATATAAATTTTTTATGTATCCGGAATTCCAAACCATTGCTCCGCACAATGGTGACAAGTGTTGTTCCTTTTTTTCTAGAATTGATGCAAGCCCGTTGATTTGGTTTGTCGGTATTTCAGGGTGTAGGGTTGAGAATGTAAGTAAAAAAATGGCTAAAAAAAGTTTTTT
>JAUWHS010000017.1 GCA_030605785.1 bacterium | reverse complement strand
CGCCGGCATTGCTTCATATACAAAATAAATTTTATTCGATCACATCTGACGGAGAAATATCAAACTCTTTATCAAAAAAAGTTTGCAACTTTTTACTTCTTGATGGATGTCGAAGTTTTCTTAAAGCTTTAACTTCAATTTGTCTGATACGTTCACGAGTAACAGAAAAGTCTTTTCCAACCTCTTCTAGAGTATGTTCAGACGCAACATCAATTCCAAAACGCATCTTTAAAACTTTTTCTTCTCGAGGAGTTAAACTTTTTAATACTTCACGAACTTTTTCTTTTAAATCATCATTAACAACCGCGTCAACCGGTGTATATTCATTTTCATCTTCAATAAAATCTTTTAAGTACGTGTCTTCACTATCACCAACCGGTGTTTCAAGAGAAACCGGTTCTTTGGATATTTTAACAATGTTTTTTATTTTCTTTTCATCAAGATTTAATTCTTTTGAAAGTTCCGCAAAAGTTGGCTCTCGCCCTTCTTCTTGAACATACACACGAGTAATTTTATTAATCTTACTTAACGTTTCTACCATGTGAACGGGAACACGAATTGTTCTGGATTGATCCGCGATTGCGCGAGTAATTGCTTGGCGGATCCACCAAGTCGCATAGGTTGAAAATTTAAATCCACGTTCGAATTCAAATTTTTCAACCGCTTTTAATAAACCAATGTTTCCCTCCTGAATTAAATCAAGAAAATGTAATCCACGGTTTATGTATTTTTTCGCGATATTTACAACCAATCTTAAGTTCGCGCGAGCGAGATCATCTTTTGCCTGCTTGTCACTACTTTGGGCTAATAAAAATTTTTGGTAATATTTTAAAATCTTATCCTTAGGCAAACCGGCTTCAGACTCAGCTTTTTTAACTAATTTACTGCCCATTCGCAATTCTTTTTCCATATCCGCAATCTGTTTTAAATCCTGTTGAGTTGGATTTTTGACATTGTGATAAAATTTTAATTTTTCTTCCGCGGAAAGCGCATCTTGTTTTCGCGAATTAATTTTGCTGATAAATTTCTCAATCTTTCTGCCGAACTTGCGAATTTGCTTATTGGAATATTTAATACTTTGAACCGTTTTAATTACTTCTTGGCGATTCTGCTCAACTTTGAGCAGCATTTCTTTCTTTTTTTCTTCAGATGTTAGTTTACCGCGATAAGATTTATAAATTTTATCTTCATTGGCAAAAAGGTCTTTAATTTTTTTTATAGTTTGTAAAAGCTTTTTACCTTCTTCGGCAAATTTTGGAGAATTATCTTCATCAAAATCTGAAAACTGAATTATATCTTTTAAGAATAAAGAATCTTTTTCTAATCTTTGAGCAATATCCATCAAATCTTTTGTGATAAAAGGAAACTGAGAAATAACCTCTATCGAATCTTTTTTTGCTGAAGCAATTTTGTTCGCGATAATTTTTTCGGTTTCTTTATTTAAAAGAGGGATCTTTCCAATTTCTTTAAGATAAAGCTTTACAGGATCATTAAGTTGACCTAGCTCGATAACATGTTTTAACTTCGCGACCCCTTTTTCATCATCATCACTACGACGATCTTCATCTTCTTTACTAATATTTGCTTTTGCTAAAGAAGCTTCAATATTTGGTTTTTCATTAAAACCTACGGAATCTTCACTTTTTAATAAACTATCAATCCCTGCATCACTAGTATCTAAATCAGCTTGAGAGATTAAATCAATATTTTCTTTTTCAAAAAAGCTCAATAATTCTGATGTGTTTTCTTCATTCATTTTATGCTTTTGAGCAAAAGTAAGAACTTCTTCGTAAGTTAATACCCCCTCACCTCTACCTCTTTCAAGTAAAAGATTAACTTGCTTATCAATACTTTTTAAGTTTATCCCTACCTTATCTTTACTTGCAATTTTGGAAGAAGCTTTTTTCTTTTTAGAAGCTTTAAAATATTTTTTTAAAGCGCTTGTAATTTTTGACTTAACACTAGATTTGTCAATTTTTTTACCTGCTTTTTTAGCAACCACTTTTTTTGTAACTGTTTTCACTTTGGATTCTGTTTTTTTAACAGTTTTTTTTGTTGTTTTTTCAACTTTCTTGGCAACCTTGGTAGTTTTTTTTGTAATTTTTTTAGCAGTTTTAGTCAGCTTCGGCTTCACTTTTTTTGCTTTAGTTTTTGCTCTACCTTGCTTTGAACTAGTAGTTGTTTTTTTTGTTTTACTCATATCAACCCCCTGGCTTGTATATCTTTTTTTATTTTTGAATATCTTTCAAACAATGTTTTCAACTTTTCTCCATCCTTATTTTGCTTAGCTTTCGATATGTCAATCTTAATGTTTTGCAAAATTTGTTTCCAATAAAGCCGCCGATATGACAATATCAACTGCTCAAAATAATTCTTTGAAACATTTTGCTCAAACTTAAGACTTACATGCAAAATCCATTTTTTATCACATTCATCCAAGCTATCAAGAAATTCTGAAAAACAATTATTTGAACCACAATTTTTAATAAAACTATCTAATTTATTCAGGAGTTTTTGAATTTTCACAGAAAAATAGGGAACCAAATCATCGTTCACCCAAAAATAATCGCTTTTCCCAATGCTGTTTATTATAGCAGAAAAAATCTTTTCTTCCAGCGCGCTAACGCCATCAAAAGCAGCAAAGAGATCTTTTTCTCCATCTTTATCAGACTCCCGTTCACTATTTTTAGTAACTTTATGACTATTATATTCAGACTGAAAACCTGATTTTTTTTTTGCTAAATAAGATTTCATTAAACTTTTCAACGAATCAAATGGAAGATTAGTTACATAACCGGCCTGCTGCAACAATAAATCACGTTTAAAATAATTATTAACTTTGGAGATAATTTCTACAATTTTCTCACTTAATTTTAATTTTTCAGACAAAGATTTATTAGAAAAATCATTTCCCATAGATTCAACAAAAAAAGAAAATATATCCTGAGCCTTATCTGCAAAAACATCCATTTTTCCGTTTTTTTTCAAAAACGACGCCGGATCTTCAGAGTCAGGAAGTTTAATAACTTTCAAATCCAGACTCACTTCCCAACAAAGCTGAGTTAAACGTAAAATAGCTTTTTGCCCAGCGTCATCTCCATCATACAAAATAAATAATTCGCTTATATAACGAGATAATTTTTTTAAATGATCCACGGCGCATGCTGTTCCTAAAGTCGCGACAACATTTTTATAACCATGCTGTACCATAGCAACGCAATCCGTATAGCCCTCAACTAAATATGCTGAACCCCTTTTTTGCATCTCTTTTTTTGCCAAATCAAGACCAAAAAGAAGTTTGCCTTTAGAAAACCAATCAGAATCTCTACTGTTATAATATTTCGCGCGTTCATCTGAAGGCCTGAAAATTCTACCCCCAAAACCAACACATCTTCCTAATTGATCTTTAATTGGAAATAAAATTCTTTCTTCAAAGGGGGAATAAACAATATTATTTCCCTGCTGTAAAAAACCAACCTGAAACAAATCTTTAAGCATTATGCTTTTTTGCTGAGCCATTATTTTCAAAAACGAATTTACAAATCTAGTTCCACCGGGAAAATAACCGATATTAAAATGTTTAGCCGTTTTTAAATCGATGTCGCGTTCTTTTAAATAATTTAACGCCGCGTCTGTTTTTAATAAGTTTTCATGCGACCAATTTGAGATAGCTTCATTAACCCTAAACCACAATTCTTTTTCTTCCGCGCTTTTTTTAAAATCCTTAAAACCGCTATTTTTAATTTCTTCCGGTACATCTAAATTGTATTTTTCAACTAAGAGTTTTGCGGCCTCGATTTGTGTTAGGTTTTCAATTTTCGCAATAAAAGCAATTAGATCCCCGCCTGCGTGACAACCAAAACAATAATAAATTTGTTTATCCGGACTGACCGTAAATGATGCCTCTTTTTCAGAATGAAACGGACACGGACCTTTTAAATAGGTTCCGGCCGGTTTTATTTGAACATATTCAGAAATAACATCCAAAATAGAAAGATTTGATTTTATAAATTCAAAAAGTGTCATTTATCTCTTTTTATCGATACCCAAACTAATCCAAGTATTGCTATAACAAAAGTTGAAAATGCAATTAATTGTACACTGGAAAAATCAAAACAAAAAGAACCAAAACACTTTTGAATAAATGTTTTTTTATCACCTCTATAAAAATCAAGATAAAAGCGAGATAAACTTTCTAAAATTAAATAAATAAAAATGAGTTGTCCTTGTTTTACAAACTTTTTTTGAAAAACAAAAAACATTAACAAGAATATTAAAAGTGACGCAAAACTGAAATAAAGTTGTGTTGGATGCAGAGGAACATGCAACGGAGCAAGTCCAATTGGATTTGTAAAAGTAACAGAGCAGCTAAAATTTGTCGCGACTTTGCCATAACAACAACCGGCAAGAAAACATCCCCAACGACCAATCGCATGAATTAAAGGAGCGTAAATTACAGCTCTATCAAGTAATAAAACAGCAGGCACATTATGTTTTTTTAGGTAATAAAGTTCAAATATTAATACAGCAAAAATAGAACCTAACAAACCAAATCCACCGACCCATGGATAAAAAATTTCAATCAAGTTGCGCTTAAAAAAAGCAAAATCTGTAATCACCGAAAATAATCTTCCACCAATAATTCCCGCAAACAAGCCCAGAAAAACAGCATTAAAAAATCTCTCATCATCAATTATTTGTTTGCGAATTGTATCTTTATAAAAAAGATACAAAAAGGTTAAAAAACCTAA
>JAUWHS010000007.1 GCA_030605785.1 bacterium | reverse complement strand
GAAACAAAATTAATGTTTGTTGGTGAAGGACCCGGAAGAGATGAAGACCTACAAGGAATTCCTTTTGTTGGAAGATCAGGGAAACTTTTAACAAAAATAATAGAAGCAATGAAACTAAAAAGAGAAGACATTTTTATTTCAAATGTTGTTAAATGTCGACCTCCAAATAATAGAGCGCCGTTGCCAAACGAAAGCGAAACCTGTAAAAACTCTTTGCTGTTTAAAGAAATAGAAATAATAAAACCTGAAATAATATGTACATTAGGCGCTAGCGCGGCGCAAGCAATTTTAGGAGCGCAAACAAGAATTTCCCGGGCGCGAGGAAATTTTTTCAAATTTAACGATTCCCTGGTTATGCCAACTTTTCATCCGGCCTATCTTTTAAGAAACCCGCGCGCAAAAAAAGATGTATGGGAAGACATGAAAAAAATAATGGCCAAACTTTTCAAATAGTATTATTTCAAAAACCACCCCAAAAAAAAGTTATCCACATTTTAGTGTTGATAACTTTGTGGATAAGTGTTGATAACTTGTTGATAACTTTCCAAAACAGGCCGGATTTTATAAAAAACATCGATTTCAAAAGTGTTTTTACCCCAAAAAAGTTATCCACATTTTGCCCAGCCCCCCGTTTTGCCGATCTACAGACTAATATCAGCCACTCAAAAAAGTTATCCACATTTTGTCCACATAGTTATCCACATAGTTTCGAAAAATGGATCCCGTGATTGGATCACGCGTAAAGAGCAAAAAAGAGGGAGTTATCCACATATCAACATCACCTATCACCATCATCGTATTTATATATATATAATATAATAGTGATAGAGAGTGTATCGTTTCGATACAAAGTTTACAGATGTAAAAGTTCTAACGCTTTTCTTAAAGGAAAATTAATTTTATTAAAACGGAAAAGATTAAATATATGCTTAAAAAGATATAAACCTTCACTTTTTTGGTTTTTTATTTAGAATGTTTTACATCGACTAAGTAGTTTAAGTGTTTAAATTCGTGGTTAACCAAAATTACTTTTAATTTTAATCACTCAAGTTCAAGGGCAAAAATACTGTGAATCTTTCTGATGTAATAGAAAATCTTGTTGAAGAGCGAGGTTTAGATAAAGAACAAATTTCTTATGTTATTTGTGAGGGGCTTTCTGCCGCGTACTCTAAAAAATATCCGGATGTTGATTTTTCCGTTTTATTTAATAAAAAAAGCGGAGCGGCTGAGGTTTTCGCGAAAAAAATAGTTGTTTCTTCTGTTTCTGACGCGGACAAAGAGATTTCTTTACGTAAAGCAAAAGCAATTAATTCAAAAGCTAAGAGTGGAATGGTAATCGAAGTTCCATTTGATGGCAGTATTGGAAGAATTGAAATTCTTGTGGCCAAACAGGTTATCGCTAATAAGATAAAAGAATTAGAGCAATCTGTTGTCTATGATGAATATAAAGATCAACAAGGATCTATTATCAGCGGATCAATTCATAAAAAAGAACGTGGCGGCTTTGTAATTAAAGTTAACGATGTCATGGCTATTCTTTCTAGGGAAAACGTTATTCCCGGAGAAAATTTAATCGTGGGACATCCGGTTAAAGTTTTATTAAAAGAGGTTTTATCTGTTGCTCGTGGTGATTATCAATTAATTTTAGATAGAACTTCGGCTGATTTTGTAAAAAAACTTCTTGAGCTTGAGATACCGGAAGTCTTTGAAGGCTTGGTTGAAGTAAAAAAAATAGTTCGTGTTCCGGGATACAAAACCAAAGTTATTGTAATTTCTAAAGGTAAAGATATAGATCCTGTTGGAACTTGTATTGGTGTTGGCGGGGCAAGAATAAAACCTATTTTAAAAGAACTTGGTCGAGAAAAAATAGATATCATAGAGTGGACAGATTCTCCGGAAGATCTTGTTAAGAGAAGTTTAAAGCCTGCTGAAATTGATAGGGTTGAGATTATAGATAATAGGGTCGCGACTGTTTGGTTAAACCAGGATCAAAGATCTTTCGCTATTGGAAAGATGGGGCAAAATATTTTACTTGCTTCTAAACTTGTTGGTCTTGATTTGCAACTGCAGGATGTTAATCCTTTCGGTGAGTTGCCGGATTCAACAGAAAAAGAAGAAGAATAATTATTATAAAAATTGCTTGATGGCGAGTATAAGTGCGGAGAAGATATGCGTGTACATGAATATGCAAAAAAATTAAAAATTTCAAGTAAAGAGCTTTTAGAAAAGCTTTCAAGCAAAGGGTTTACCTTTTCTAGTCATATGTCGGTTCTCTCCGATGAGGCTAAAAATTATCTAGATAAGCAACAATTAAAAAAAACTAAAGTACCTGTAAAAAAGCAATCAGCTTCTTCTATTGATAAATGTAAGAAAGTTGAAAAAAACAAAAAAGTTTCTGAATCAAAAAGTAAATCTCAAAAAAAATCTACAGATTTATCGAAAGAAAAAGTGATTACTGAAAAAAGTATTGAGACCGCCAATAAATTAAAAGTTGTAGCCAAAGAAGAAGTTATAAAAGCATCGCAACTTTTAAAAGACGCGCCAAAAGAAAAAACTGTTACTTCTAAAGTTACTCCTGTTTCTAGGACATATAAAAGTTTTTCAAACAAAAGGTTTGAACAAAAAAGGCCTTATGTAAAAACATCTCCTAAAATTATTACCGAAATTGAAGCGCAAGACAGCATGGTTTTAGGTGATGTTGCGAAATTAATGGGTAAGTATGCCGGAGATTTAATTTTTGTTCTTTTAAAAAAAGGTCTTGTTTGTAATATAAACAGTGTAATTCCCATTGAAACAATAGAAATGCTTGGTCAGGAATTTAACATTACAGTTCTTGCCGGTGACGTTAAAAAAGAGTTAGCCGGTTTTGATAAAAAGTTTGAACGCTCCGGGCAAGGGCAAACACGTTGGCCGATTGTTGTTGTTATGGGTCACGTTGATCATGGTAAAACTACGTTGCTTGATTATTTGCGTAAGATGAATGTTGCCGCAAAAGAGAAGGGTGGTATTACACAACATCTTGGCGCTTATGAAGTTGACAGTGTTCATGGCAAAATGGTTTTTTTAGATACTCCCGGTCACGAAGCATTTTCTTATATGCGTCAAAAGGGGGCAAAGGTTACCGACATCGCGATTTTAATTGTCGCGGCTGATGATGGGGTCAAGCCACAAACAATTGAAGCTATAAAGCATGCAAGAGAGTCTGGCGTTCCAATTATTGTCGCGGTTAATAAAATAGACAAGCCCGGTGTTAAGGCCGGCGTTGAAACAGTAAAAAGACAATTGGCTCAGCATGACCTTGTTACAGAAGATTGGGGTGGGCAAACTATTTGTGTTCCAATTTCCGCGAAAACAGGTCAGGGCGTTGAAGAACTTTTAGAGATGATTACTTTACAAGCGGAGATGATGGAGTTAAAAGCTGATTCTAAAATACCCGCGAGAGCTTTTATTTTAGAATCAACCATGGAAAAAGGTTATGGTCCCGTTGCTACGGTTATTCCTGTTGAAGGAACTTTAAAGCAAGGGGATTTTTTCACTTGTGGTGATGGAACAGGTAGAGTTCGTTTATTGATTGATAGTTTTGGAGCAAAAATTACTCAAGCTGAACCGTCTATACCTGTAAAAATTGTTGGTTTTGATAAATTTGTTTCTCTTGGAGAATGGTTACAAGTTGTTTCCAGAAAAGAATATTTAAAAGCAAAATCTTCCGTGGGTTCATTAAATGTTCGAGTTCAAGGACAACCTTTTCAGAATTTAACGAGCGTTTTTTCATCTGAAACTCCGGATAAATTTTTGAATCTAATTATAAAAACAGATATGCATGGTTCAAAAGAAGCTGTTCTTGGAAGTTTGAATAAGCTTTCAAAGCAAAAAAAAGATAAAGATTATCCTATCCGAATTGTTTCTTCCGGTATTGGAGATATTTCTGAGGGTGATATTTTATTAGCTGAAAATACAAATGCTGAAATTATTGGGCTTCATGTAAAAGCGGAACGAAACGCGTTGAGGTTGGCTAAAGAAAGAAGTATCGATATAAAATTATATGATGTTATCTATCATATGGTTGAAGATATTGAGAAGTTTTTGTTAACTAAAAAAGTTATAAAAAAACAATGGAAAAAGACTGCTGAATTAACTGTTCGTAAAGTTTTCAATATAAAAAAAGCCGGTGTTATTGCCGGTTGTTATGTTACCGATGGAGTTATCTCCAGAAATAATAAGGTTGAATGTATTAGAGGTGGTAAAGCGATTGGTGAGGGTAAAGTTGTAAGCCTTCAAAGAGAAAAAAAGACCGTAAAAGAGGTTCATTCCGGTTATGAATGTGGTTTTACTACCGATCGTTTCCATGATTGGCAGGTTGGGGACACTGTTTATTGTTACGAAGAAGTTAAAGAACCGGTGAATGAATCTTAAGTCAAAATTAATTTCTTATTTTTCTAATTTTTGGGATCGTTCTAAAAACAGTAACACGTTATCTTTTTTAGAAAAAATATTATTTATCTTTTTGTGTATCTTGGAAAAAATCTATTTAATTTCTTTCAAATTAGTTTCTTATTTTAAAAAAAAATCAGGGAACAAAAAAGTTAACTTTAAAGTTATTTCTGTTGGAAATATTTCTGTTGGTGGAACAGGAAAGTCTGTTTTTGCTCAGTTTTTAATCAAAAATTTAAAACAAAATGGTGCTGTTATTTCCAGGGGTTATGGATCAAATTTAAAAAATAATTTAATTGTGTCTGATGGTAATAAAATTTTTTATCCTGCAACGGTTATTGGTGATGAGCCATTTATGATCGCGGACAAATTAAAGGTTCCGGTTATTGTTGGTAAAGATAGATTTAAATCAGCAACCATTCTTGAAAATCATTTCAAGAAAATATCATTAAATGAAAAAGATAAATCACCATCGTTTATTGTTCTTGATGATAGTTATCAAAATTTTTCTTTAAAAAAAGACTTCGAAATTTTGCTTCTTGATGCCAGAAAACCATTTGAAAATGGACATTGTTTGCCTGCCGGTAAACTACGTGAAAAAGATATTTCCAGGGCAGATGCT
Organism: bacterium; assembly: GCA_030605785.1. Classification (GTDB taxonomy): domain Bacteria; phylum Babelota; class Babeliae; order Babelales; family JAUWHS01; genus JAUWHS01. Next base: position 1,162 of record JAUWHS010000007.1, on the reverse strand, counting down.
ATTGTTTTTACTCATGCGAATAATGAAAGTTCTGAAGAATTGTTATCTAATTCTTCTTCTCTTCCCGTATTTTACGGTAAACATAAAGTTTCTAATTTATTACATTTAAATAAAAAAAATGTTGATATTAAAAATTTATTATCAAAGAAAGTTTTAGCTTTTGCGGGGATTGGTAATTTTAGTTATTTTCTTCAATCTGTAAAAGATTTAAATTTGAACGTTACAAAAGAAATTGAGTATCCGGATCACTATAAATTTTCTGAACAAGATTTAAAAAGTATTTTAAATAGCTTAAAAGAAGATAATTGTGATTGCGTTATAACTACAAGCAAAGATTGGGTTAAAATTTTGCCGTTGCTTGAAAAAATTAAAAATTGGCAAGCATTACCAATTTATGTTTTAGAAATTGAATTTGCATTTTTAACAAATAGTGAAAGAATTAGATTTCTAGGCCTGGTTGAAAGTATCTTTTAGATGAATTTGGAACAACGATAATTGTTTGAGTGAATATATAAAAGGGAGAGGAAGATGTACTTTATTGTTTTACGTCATTTTTTTGCTTTTATTTTTTCTTTATTATTTTCTCTCTATTTAATTCCCGGAATCATAAAAACCGCTCTTAAATTTAATATTGTTGATTCTCCTGATGGAAAACTCAAAACACATAAAAAACCTACTCCTTATTTAGGTGGAGGAGCTATTTTTATAGCTTTTATTTTAACATTAACACTTACTTATCCACTGGAAAACAATGTTTTATGGATTGTTTTAGGCATGGCGATTTTAATGTTTATTGGTTTAGTTGATGATTTTAATGTTTTAAAACCGCATCAAAAATTTTTAGGACAATTTATAGTTGTTATTGGTTTTTTAAAAAACGGCTTCTCTTTAAAAACAACTTTCTTTTCAGATTGGTTTAATATTTTTATTTCCGGCTTTTGGATGCTTTCTGTGATTAACGCGATTAATTTAATTGATGTTATGGATGGGCTTGCTACAACAATCGCGATTACGAGTTGTATTACTTTTTTAATCATAGCTTTTGTTTTGCGGCAATATTTAATTAGTTTATTTTTAATTACAATGCTTGGAGTTTTAATTGGATTTTTTTATTACAATAAACCTCCGGCAAAAATTTATTTAGGAGATGCGGGCTCTCTAC
>JAUWHS010000108.1 GCA_030605785.1 bacterium | reverse complement strand
AAACTTGCCGGATCATCCGCTATTAAAAGATCTTTTCCGTTTTCAACATCCAAACCTTCAGCACCCAGAGTTGTAGAAACAATTGGAATACCACAAGCCGCAGCCTCTAAAATTTTAAAACGCGTACCGGATTCAAACCATAAAGGAACCAAAGCCACATCACTATTTTTTAAATATGGCAAAACAGAATCAACCATTCCCATGATGGTAATATTATCATCTTTTACATCGGACAAAGTCTCCTGTGACTCCTGGCCAACAATATAAAAATGAACATCCGGCTTATATTTTTTAACAATAGGAAAAACTTTATTAAGAACCCAACGAGCAGCCTGCTCCATTGGACTGTTTTTACCAAATGATCCAGCCAAATAAATACATGGTTTTTTAAAATTTTTAGGAGGTTGAATATCTTTTTTGTACTTTTCGAGATCAAGAACATTAGAAAAAATATGAACCTTGTCTTTTTTGTCAGTTAACGCTCCATAATATTTGGAATCTACAGACGACACTGCAGTTGTAACTTCACAAATATTAGTTAGCTGCTCTTCTTCAAACTCTTTTCGTTTGCCCTCTTCTTCTATTTTTTTTCTTCTTTTCTCAGACTGAATGTAAGGCAACTCGCGCAAAATAAACCGAGACCAAACACTATCCGTATCACAAACTGTTTTTATTTTATGGTTCAACTTTTTTACAGCATTAATTAAATCGTAAGAAATATTTCCATAACCAAACCAAATAACATCTATTTGATTCCTTTTAACATACCTTAAAAGAAATTTTGCGTCTTCCATTAACATATCAATTTTTCTTAAATGTAATTTATTTAATATGTTATAAATTTTACGTTTTACTTTAAAAAAGAATGAGGTCTCAAAGCGACATTGAATTGACGGTAAATATAAGAACTCTTGACCAATCTCTTTGAAATAATTTTCTGCCTCTTGACCGCCCAAATTAACCGGATCAATACCGGAAACAATATGCAGTTCACTAATTTGGCTTAAAGCTTTAATACTATTTTCAATTCTTAAAGCCGGTCCACCAATTGCCGGATGCTCTAAAACAGGAGATGTAAAAAGAATCTTCATATCAAACCTTTATTTTTTTAAAATTAAAAGCTTTCTACTTTCTGGATGAGACGGTAAAATTTCAACTTCATTAAAATATTTTTTACCGATTTGAAGAACAAGATCTAAGTTATAAGTTTGTTCAGAAAATTTATTTAAATTCTTAAAGAATGTTGGCTCTTGCCGGATCTTTTCATCATCAAAACCTACAAATTCCAAAACTAACGTTTTATTTGTTAAAGCAGCCATAGTTTTAATAACTTCTTCAATCTCTTTTCCCATTCCCAAAACTAAATGGTGAATTAATGCTAAACATAAAACTAAATCTGATTTAAAACGCTGAGTCGCCGGTAAAAATATTGGGTTCTTATCATCATAAATGCCAATATCTGTTTTTTCATCAAAACTTAAACCATTTAATTTTTTAGTTAAATCCTCAAACGATAAATTAAGAGGCAAAATATTTAAATTGTCCTTTTTTGCTTTTGAATAAATACTCTCTAAACAGGCAATCTCAATATCTGTCGCAATAACTTTTGCGCCCATTTTTTCAGATAATATTGAAAACCAACCTGTATTCGCGCCAAGATCAAGAACTGTTTCAGGTTTAAATTCTTCTAAAACTTTATAAACATTTTTTTGTTTGTTTTGCCAATTATTAAAATCACTTAAATTAAAATTTTCAGCTTTTTCTTCATAGTATGACGAATAGCCACTAGAACCAACGTTCAAATCAGTTTTTTCTACTAAACTTTTAAATTCAACACAATAATCAACAAATTTATTTTTTTTTATTTTATTAATTGAACGCTTCAACAAAAATAAATCAATAAAATTCTTTAATCCTGATTTACCGCTGCTTCTACCAACATCATGCCAATTAGGAGCGTTCTGACCTGAATTACAAGCTTTATAAAAAAGAATATTTTTAAAATAAGAATAATTTTTTCGACTCAAAATAATAAACGGAATTAAGAAGTATGGAATAAACATTGTTTCAAAAACACAATATCGTAAATCTTTATTGCTTGTATAACCTTGCAACAACCAGTCTTCATTTTCAAGATCTTTAATTGGCAAAATGGATAAAAAATCCACAAAAACCGGTTTTGAAAAATTAAAAACAATATTATTCGGTAATGCGTCTTTTAATGTTAATCCATAAGAATCAAGATTAATAAAAAGATCTAGATGAAAAAGAATGGAATCCTTAAACATGCTTGGTGTCCACTCATGAGAATAAGAAATCAAATGTTTTTGATGTTTTAAAAGAGTCCCTTCTTTATTTTCACACAACTCCGTTTTAACAATTCCACTATTTTTTAAATCATATTTTTTATATAAATCGAAAATATTTTTTGTAGAATTCAAATAATCATTATAAATTTCTCGAACAATCTCATTCTCACCGCAATACACTTTTCCTCTATTATCACACCCACCCAAAGACTTTAAATTTTCTAACATTACTAAATCTCTTTTCTTCTTTCTAAACATTTAGCGACAACTGTTTTATTGTTAATAATTCCATCACAAATTAAATCTAAATATCTATCTCGCCCCGGCAACATTTCATTTAATCTTTCCATGTCAATGTCTCCCCAGTGCCCCTGAGTTTTATTGATAATATTTAAAGGAATTTGTCTTTCGATAAAATAAGACAAAGCATATTTTCTCGCTAAATCAATTTGTTCTTTATTTAGCCGTTTTATACTTCTTATATTTTCAAGAAAAGAAAAGTATTCTTCTTTATTCTTTGCATCCAAAGAAAAACCTTTGTTTGAAAAATGTGCATCCCCTGCGGCAATAACAGGATTGCCAAATAATGGTAACTCTGCACCAATTGTTCCAAAAATAGTAATTCCCACATCGGATAATTTACATAAATCATATGTATTAATTTTTGAAGTAGACCAAAGAATTTTTATATGATCAGGAATGTCCTTAAAATTTTTTTTAATCAAATCATCCGTGGTAAAAAGACTGCCATCTGTTATTTCTCCAGGATGAACTCGAATAATCCAATTAACATCTTTTATACGCACCATTTTCTTTATAGATTCAATAACCCATTGATTCGCACTTTCAAAAATCATAGTCAACAAATCAAAACAAGCATCCCAATTAACATGCGCAAAAAGAGAAACAACTGGATTATTATTTTTTATGCCCAGCTCGAACTTTACAGATTCTACACCAACAGGATTAGACAAAATAGAAATATCTCTAGCTTGCCCTTTAAAATAACGATTAAAAATAAAATCATCTAATTGCTTATTCTCGTAAATTGTTAGGTCTTTATTTTTTCGTTGATCCCATTGATTCTCACTAATACCTCGCAATTGCAACTTGTCTTTTGATTTTGGAACAGTAAAATAATGCAAAAAATCTGCGTATCCACTAGCCCAACTAACTGCACCAATTTTTTTTTTAACAGCCAAAAGTAAAGGTGGAGCATAATCAACATAAACACCATGAGAAACTAAAACACTAATTGGCTTAAATTTATTTATTGCTTCATTAGCAACATAAGTATTAATTAAAGCAGCATAAAAATATTTTCTATATATTTTTTCAGTTTCTTTATCCAAGTCGGAAAAACTTGTTAAGAAACCTTTCATGTATCTATTTGTTGAACTCCATGCAAGTTGACCAACATTGATACTTAAAAACTTATAACTGATTATATCCTTTAGAGAGACAAAATTTGATATGTTTTCAAATTCTTTAATTTTATCTTTTGAAATAAAATCAGAAACCACAGAATATGAAACTCTATACTTATCTGCCATTTGTTGCATTGATTTCAAACACCAGGAACATTTTTTTGGCCAATCCTCAAGTTCTTCATTTACTTCCAAGCCTCTTTGAATGCATGCACTTGGAGTTCCATCGCAAACAATAAAATGAGTTTTATACCCTCTTAAGTTTAAAGCTATAGAAAAAATTGCATTCTTCCGCAAAATATCTGAGAAACCGCCAAATTCCCAAATCAAAATCAAAGAAGAATTTTTATTTATTTTCGAATAACGTTTTTTGAACTTATTCAATCGTCTGTTAAATTTAAGTTCTTGAGAAAAAAAATTAGAATTTATTTTTTGAATTATTCTTTTTAAAATTATCACTTTTTGTCTTATTTCGTTTTCTCTATCACATAAAAAACCGTATAACTTTTATCATCAAACAATGATCTATTCTCTTTAATTAACTTTAAACCATTAGTTGATTCAATAAGATTTTTATAATCATTTATTGGATAATTTCTTTCTCTTTTAAATTTTTCAGTTTGCTTAGAATCCATAGAAGTATAATCAGTTTCAAATAAAATAATTTTTTTTGCTATACGTTTAAACTCATTTAAAGCTTCCTTTACCTGATCTTGCTTAAGGCACATCAAACAGCCAAAGGTTACAATTAAATCAAAAGAATCATCTTTATAATCAGATAAACTTGTAGCATCTGCAATAATTAAATTTTCTTCTGGAATAATACCTTTACAATATTTTTTCGATTCTTTAATTAAATTTTCAGAAAAATCACATCCATAAATTTGGATATCTTTAAATTCTTCAGCTATTTTTTTCAAAGAAAATCCAAAACCACATCCAACTTCTAATATTGTTTTAGGAGCCAAATCTTTAATATAATCAAAAACAATTTTATAACGCTCTGCATAGCTCTTATCATTGGCTAAATAAGTATTTAACATATTATCAACGTTTGACTGCCAATAATTTAGGCTATTAATATCCCTTTTTACTTCTCTCCCATTCTTTCCATTTCTTTTAAATGGAGCATAATACTCTCTATAGCTATTTCTTAAATTAATCCCACGATTTCCCACTCTTGTATGTGTATATGCACAAACATATGATGTATAAAAAATCAAAAATAAAATAATCGATTTAAAATTCACCTGAAATCCTCCTCCAAAAGCTATAAAACCAACTCCACCAACTTCCAATTCATAATCACATTACCACACACTTCCAATCTTTTATTATTCTTATCTAACATAGTATATGTTTGAATATCATTTGAATTTTGTGGGGGCGGCAAATCAAAATCCAACTGCATCTTTACACTATTTATATTTTTAACTCCACATGATTTACAAAATTTTTCAAATTTTGGATATGAATAAGAATTTGAAAAAGAATAAATTTTACTATTATTCGAAGCATTTAAATAAATTTTTGTTATAAAATCAACATCTCCATCATAAAAGGTTGATGTTATATAAATCTTATTTTTTGTAACTTTAATCAATTCTTTAAGAACTTCCTCATAGTATTCAAAAGCACAATAAAGAGTTTTATAGAGAATTGTAATATCAAATTTTTTATAAAATTTTTCAGATATTTTTAATAAATCATGGTTTTCAAATTTAATATTTGAATATTGATCAAAATCGTTATTACCTTTATTAACAAGTTCTTGAATATAATCAAAACCATAATAATTCTGATGTAAATCAAACTCATTAAGAAAATGCATTAAACGACCATAACCACTCGCCGCATCTAATATTTTTTGATTTTTTATTACAAAATCTTTTTTTAAAAAAGAAAATAAATAATCCATCTGTTTTTCTTTCCTGAAGGGACAAAATCGATTCTCTTTCAATAACGATTTTGTAAATTGTTTATACACTTTATTATGTGCTAACTGACTCAAATTAATTCTCCCTTGTTATCCCAAACTTTTTCAAATGCTCTCGCAACATCATCTAAATCTTTTTTAGTCATCCCCGGAGTAATACACCCATTTATAATTAATTCATCTTCATGCATTTTCTCAGCAATAGGACAAATACCTTTTTCATAAGAAATATTTCTTCCATTTTCAAAAAGATTCCATGGATGTCCCTGTTTTCCATAAATAAATTTATTTTGATAAATAGATTGTAAATAGAGAGGCTTTACATAACCATTTCCAATTATAACCCCTTCTTTTTCTCTTAACTCAAATGGCATTAACTCCGCTTTAACTGCCTCAACAAATTTATTTCTATGAATACCGGCAATTTTTTGATCAAATTTAATTGGATGAACATAATAGGAATGAGTTGAATTTTCT
>JAUWHS010000105.1 GCA_030605785.1 bacterium | reverse complement strand
ATGAATTTTTTTAACATTTTTTTATATGCAAACTTCTTTTTGTTTCTCTGTTGCATTTAAAACTTTTTCGTTTTCTACAAAAACTTTGCTTAAATAAGCCCGACCTGAATCAGCGATTATAACTACCGCAAGATCATCTTTTTTTAATTTTTTATCATATTCAAGCGCGACATGCATAACAGCTCCGCTGCTAATTCCACCAAGAATTCCTTGTTTTGCGATTTTTCGTGTTGTTTCAAACGCGTCTTTATCAGATATGGTTAGAATTTCGTCAATTACGGATTCGTCTAAATTATCACTTATAACGTCAATTCCGATTCCTTCAGAATCGTATGCTTTTGGATTTTTGCTTGAATAAACAGAATGTTTAGAATCAATACCTATGATTTTTATATTTGGATTTTTCTCTTTTAAGTATTTTCCCGCGCCGGAAATTGTTCCGCAGGAGCCCGCGCCTATAAAAACGTGTGTAACCTTACCTTCTGTTTGTTCCCAAATTTCAGGTCCTGTTGTCGCGTAATGCGCTTGTAGGTTTGCTTTATTATAATATTGATTTGGCATGAAAGCGTCGGGAATTGTTTTATGTAAAATTTCCGCTTTTGTGTGATAACCTTCAGGATCGTCTAATGTATCTGTATTTTTACAAATATAAACTTGCGCGCCGTAGGCTTTAAGTACCGCGACTTTTTCAATACTTGTTCTATCCGGAACCGTAATTATAACTTTGTAACCTTTTATTGCTCCAATTAAAGCCAGGGCGATTCCTTGATTTCCAGAAGATGCTTCAATTATTGTTCCGCCCGGTTTTAAAACGCCATCCTTTTCCGCTTGTTCAATCATAAAAAGAGCGGAACGATCTTTTATACTTCCACCCGGATTTAAGTATTCTAATTTTGCTAAAAAAGTCGCGTTTGTGTTTAGATTTAATTTTGCCATTGGAGTGTTGCCAATTAATTGAAGGATGTTTTTAAATTTATTCATTATAGGGTTTCCTTTGTTTTTGAGTTGTGTTTAAAGTGGTATTTTAACATTTTTTTCTTTTCCCGCCACTTTAATGTATATTTTTTCTATTAATTAAATTTGATTTTTTGATTTAAAGATGGGAGTTTTTAAATGCCAAAACAAGTTCGAGTTCGATTTGCGCCTTCACCTACAGGATTTATGCATTTAGGAAATATTCGCGCGGCATTAATGAATTATCTTTTCGCGAAACAAAATGAAGGTATTTTTGTTTTACGTATTGAAGATACGGACGCGCAGCGTAATATTAATGAAGCCGGTTATGAAATTGTGGAAGATCTAAAACATTTGGGTTTGAATTATGATGAAGGGCTAATTGTCGGTGGAAAATTTGGACCTTATTTACAATCAAGAAGAAAAGAAATTTATCAAAAAAATTTAAATGATCTAATTGAGAATCAAAAAGTTTATCGTTGTTTTTGTACCGAAAAAGAATTGGAAGAAATGCGTAGGGAACAAATCGCGCAAGGTAAACCGCCAAGATATGATCGTGGGTGCTTGCATTTATCCGATGATCAAATTAAAGAAAAATTGGTTCAAAAGATTCCATTTATTTGGCGATTTAAAATAAATCAGGATGAAGAACAACAAATCGATGATATGGCCAGAGGCAAAGTTATATTTGAAATGGAAAATTTTTCTGATTTCGCGTTAACAAGATCGGACGGAAGTTTCACTTTTATGTTCGCGAACTTTGTTGACGATTGGCTTATGGATATAACACATGTTATTCGTGGCGAAGATCATTTATCTAATTCTGCTATGCAAGCGGCTCTTTTTGAAGCGTTTGCCATTCCGTTGCCAAGATTTTGGCATTTGCCAATGATTTGTAATATTGATGGCAAAAAATTGTCTAAGCGCGATTTTGGTTTCAAATTAGAGGATTTAAAAAAGGAGGGCTTTTTAAGTGAGGCCGTTTTAAATTATTTGGCCATAATCGGAACTTCTTTTTTAGATGAGATTCAAAGTATTGATGAATTAATTAAAAATTATGATTTTTCAAATATTCATTCAACCGGCGCGATAAAATATGATCTGGATAAACTTTTGTGGATAAATCATAAATGGATTTCAAAATTAGAACTTCAAGATTTATTGAACAGAGTAAAACCTTTTTTACATGATGCTTACCCTGAATCAAAAGATGCGGATGATAAAAAATTGGAGTTATTAATTAGCAAAGTTCGCGATGACATTAAAACTTTAAACGGCTTGACCACAGAGTTAAAGTTTTACTTCAAAAAACCGGAGATAGATGAAATTAAAATCGAAGAAGAGTGTGGCGCGGATTTAAGCAAAAAGATTTTAGATTTGATTTATACAAATTTGGATGAGACCGGTTTGGGTGATATAAATTTGTTTTTAACAAAATTAAAAGAAGAGAGTAAAAAGGCCAACGTAAAAATAAAAGATCTTTTTGGATTAATTCGTTATTTCTTGACCGGAGAGTTTAGCGGTATTGGTATTCATGATCTTTTTGAGATGTTGGGCGCTGATGTTATTAAACAACGTTTATTCCGGTTAAAATGAAAAAATTCCCCGCTTGAAATTGCGGGGGATTTCAAACTTCTTCTGTTTTTAATCGATTTTCTTTTTCTTGTAATTCTGAAACGATGCCTTCTTTTATAAAATAATCCATAACTTTTAAGAATTTTTCTTCTTGTTCCGGGGAAACGAAATATTCTAATAATCCTAATTGTTTATCGATTGTTCTGGATAATACAAGGTTTTCTTCGCTTTTAAGGATTCCTGAGATAAACCAAGTTTTATCTTTTTTTACAAGTGATTGATAATATTTGCTATACATTTTATGTCCCGGATTAAAAAATAAAAAGAGCGCAATTGTCTGCGCTCTTCTTATTATATATTTTTTATTATTTTTATAAATATTTAGGGTTCCATTTCCACCATTTCTTCTTCGATAAACATTTCTTGAGGAGGAGTGGGTGGAATTTCTTCATTTGATATTCCACCCATAGTGTTAACTTCGTTTTCCATTGGTGGGTTTTCTATTGTTGGTAGTTGTGTAGGTAAATTTTCTTCAATTGGTTTTGTTGGTTCTATTACTGGTAATATTTCGGATTCTTCTACTGGCAACATTTCAGGTGGCTCCAAAGGTTCTGATTGAATTGGCGCCGGAATAATAGGAGCAGGAGGAGCGGTAGGTTCTTCAGGTAATGGAGTTTGTGCTTCGATTTGTTCTGTCGGTTCAGGTGGAAATACAGGAATAGAAGGTGTTGGAGTTATTTCCATTGGTTCAGGAATTATTATTTCTTGCGCTGTAATTTGAATTATTGGCTGTTTTGTAAGATTTTCATTTTTTAAACTATCTAATGTTTGTTGTGAATTTGTTATAAATACATCCAACTCATCTTTGGTTGTCAGCTCGTTTGCGGCTAAAACATCAAAAAGTTTATCTTTTACTTCACCTTGTATTTTTTCAAGAATAGGCGATGTAATTTTTTGTTCGGCGCCAAATAATTTATGTGAAAATATATAAATTAAGAAAATTGAGCCGAATAAAAGTAAGATTTTAAATCTCTTTATCCTTTTCATTGTCTCCCCCCTAAAATTTGATTTTTTTGCGTTTTTTTTATTTTCGCGCAAAAGGTATTTCTATCTGTAATTATTTTAGCATGGTTGACTAGGGTAAAGTCAAGAAAAGGATAAGAGTTTGATGCTTTCAATAAGAGCTAAGGGGGAATTTCGTTTGTAGGTTAGGCTGTTTGTTTGGTTTTGCGACTTTCTTTTGTTTTGATTTCTTTATCAATAATTGCGGTAATTGCGGAGTCTGACCAAACGTTAAGACCTGTCGCGACCATGTCAAGAAGTGAATAAATGGGTAAAATAACACCAAGTACGTGTAATGGCACATTCATACTCGCGATAAACGCGCTTGTCATAAAATAACCGCTCATTGGAACACTTGCGCTTCCAATCGCGCCAAGTGTTACAAGTACGACCCATAATGCCAGATCATATATGGAAATTGGAAGTCCATTGTCGGTTATCATGAATAATATTGTTGTTATCATAAAAACGGCGGTTCCGTTCATATTAATTGAAGCGCAAATTGGCAGTGTGAATTTTGAAACTTTTGGTGAAATTCCTAATTTTTTTTCGGCGCATGGAATTGAAATAGGCAATGCTGAACTTGTTGATCTGGAAATTGTTCCAAAGCTGATTGCAGGGAGCATTGCTCTAAATATTTTAATTGGATTTAATTTTTTAATTTTTAACAGAATTGGAATAATAACTCCGCCAAGGACTAGATCTGTTAGGAATATACAAATTGTGTATAAGAATAGTTCTCTCAGTGTGGTTGTGTTTCCCTTTAAATCTTTTACAAATATTGTTACAAATGCCCAAATTCCGGCAGGCATTATATAAATAATAAAATTTGTTATTTGCAGAATTGCCGCGAATAAACCGGAAAAAAGATTACTTAACGATTTTTGTTGTTTGTTTGGTAATGTTATTATTGCCAAACCAAGGATTAAAGCAATAAAGACAACAGATAAAACGCTGCTGTTACTGGAGAATGCCTGAAACATATTTGATGGAATTATTTGAGAGAGGAATGATAAACAGCTCGAAATGTTACCCGCGTTGTTTAAGTCGGTACTGAAATTTAGGTTGTGACTGGAAGGCTGAATTATCGCGAACACGGCTATCGCGATAAAACAGGCAATTATTGTTGTCGCGATAGTATATAGAACTACTTTTCTTCCAAGAGTTTTCATTTCATCGATATTTTCAATGCTTGCAATTGTAGACACGATTGATAAAAATATGATCGGAATACTTATTAATTCTAATAAATTCATAAATACATTTGATATTCCGGACGCGAGAACGAAAATATAAGAAATGTCAGCAAGACCGGCAGCGACACCTAATAACGCGGCGGCTAACATTAACTTATTTGATGGAATGAATGTTTTTTTATTCATAAAATACCTTTTTGTAACAAATTTAATATCCAAAACATTTCTTTACATTTTTAGACGTAAATAAAATAATTTTAGAAATATTAATTATTGTAGATAAAAAGTTTAATTAACTTTTTGATGTAAATCTTTTTGTTTTTGAGTGGCTATTCGAGACAAATAGAAAACTTGTTATTTCAAAAAACTTGATATTTTTCTATTAATATACATGAAGAATGAAAAAAGTTAAGATTCGATATGTTTGTTTAACGTTTTCGTGTGTTTTGTCTGATTTGGTCTTTTTAATCTAAAAAACAGTAAAGGATATTTTTATGAGTAATGATGCGCAGAAAATAAGCATGGTGGCTGCGGCCGTTATAGCTTTTAACGCAATGGTTGGAGCGGGAGTTCTTTTAATGCCCGCTATTTTAAATTCTTTGGTTGGTCCGGCAAGTATTTTTACTCTTATTTTAAGTTCTCTTTTAGTTTTGAGCATGGGACTTTCCTTAGGTAAAGCTGCCGAAGCGTACCCGGGCGCCGGTTGGAGTTATCTTTATCCTTCAAAATGGGCCGGACACAAAATCGGATTACTTTCTTCTTTTTCTTATATTGTTGGTCTTTTGCTTGCGATGGGTGTTTTAGTTCAGCAAGCAGGAATTTGGGTTCATAAAGTTATACCGTTTGTTCCGGTTCAACCTTTAGGAATTTATATTCTGTTAATTTTGATGGTTTTTATTTTGGCCGGAGCTAAAACTTCTTCAGGTGTTCAGTATTTAATTGCCGCTTTAGTTATTGTCGGTCTGTTTTTCTCCGGTTTATTTGGATGGTTAAATTTTAATCCATCAACATTAACTCCTTTTATGCCACAAGGTTTTACATCAATCTTTTCCGCCGGTCCTTCTTTACTCTTTTCATTTTTAGGTTTTGAGTGTGTTTGCTCTTTATATCCAATAGTTAGAGATCCGGGTAAAAATGTTCCACGCGCTCTCGCGTTTTCAGTTCTTGGTGT
>JAUWHS010000089.1 GCA_030605785.1 bacterium | reverse complement strand
GCTTTTCGTTTTAACATTCGTTGCATTCCAATTGCTAATGTAACAGTTACAGCGACAAGCAATCCTTCAGGAATTGCCGCGACCGCTAGCGCGATGCTGGTTAAAATTATCTCATGAAAAGGCATTCCTTTTATTAGACCGATAATAGAAATAATAATTGTTATTCCAACCATTATTCCACCAATCCACCAAGACAATCGTTTTATTTTATTTTGTAGCGGAGTTGATTCCTCTTTGGTTTTTTCTACCAATTCCGCGATGTGTCCAAGATAACTATTCATTCCGGTGGCGACCACAATACCTTTTGCTTTTCCGCTAATTGCGTAAGTTCCCGCAAAGGCCATATTATTTTGGTTTGATATTATTTCTTTTTTATCTATTTTTTCAATTTGTTTTTTTGTTGGTTTTGATTCGCCGGTTAAAATTGATTCATCAGTTTTAAAATCAATAACATCAAAAAGTCTTATATCGGCCGGAATTTTATTTCCCGCTTCTATTAAAACGATGTCTCCGGGAACTAAGTCTTTCGCGTCTATTGTTTCTGTTTTATTATTTCTTATTACCTTGCAATAAGTTGCTTCGTATGATTGAAGCGCGATGGCCGCTTTTTCAGCTTTAAATTCTTGAATGAAACCAACAATAACATTTAACATCGCTGCTATTACGATAACGATTGCGTCTGTAAATTCTTGTAAAATAATGCTTAAAGCGGCGGCAATTAAAAGTATAAACATCAATGGATTTAAGAATTGTTTTATGAAAATTATAAAAAAAGGTGTTGCCTTTTTTGTCGGTAAACTATTTGAACCATATTGTTCAAGTCTTTTGTTTACTTCGTTGCTTGTTAATCCGTTTTCTAAATTTGTATTAAGTTCTTTTAAAATTTCGGTGGAATCTTTTTGATAAAAATTCATTTTTATTTCCTTTTAATCTATTTCCATAACGTCTTTATCATCCTCGTCTATTTCCACAGCAGCTTTGAGTTCTTTCGGACCAATAAATTCATAATCACCATAAATTGTTAATCCTTTTCGATCTAATGTTTTAGGTATTTTCACTTTAATTTCTTTGCCATTTTCATCTGTGTTTTGTCCGAGAACTAGCGTTTGAAGATTTGTAAGCTTTGTGATGCTTTTAGGAAGAGATGAGAGATTGTTTCCCTGGAGATTCAGTTCTTGAAGACTTGGAAGATTGCCAATACTTTCAGGAAGTTTTGTTAGTTGATTGTGTGAGAGAGGTAAATATTTAAGATTTGTAAGATTGCCAATATTTTCAGTAAGTTCTGTGAATTGATTGTGTGAGAGAGATAAATATTTAAGATTTTTAAGATTGCTAATGCTGCCAGGAAGTTTTGTGAGTTGATTGTGTGGGAGGTTTAGCCTTATAAGATTTTTTAGGTTGCCAATACTTTCAGGAAGTTCTGTGAGTTTGTTGTACTGGAGCTCTAGTATTGTAAGGTTTGTAATATCGCCAATATTTTCAGGGAGTAATGTAAGTTGGTTATTGTTTAGATATAGCGTTGTAAGATTTGTAAGATTGCCAATGCTGTTAGGAAGAGATGAGAGATTGTTCATAGCGAGATCTAGCGTTTGAAGATTTGTAAGATTGCCAATGCTTTCAGGAAGAGATGAGAGCTTGTTGTTCGAGAGACTTAGCTCTTGAAGATTTGTAATCACACCAATACTTTCAGGAATAGATGAGAGTTTGTTGCTCCAGAGACTTAGTTCTTGAAGTCCTTTAAGGTTGCCAATACTGTCAGGAAGTTCTGTGAGTTTGTTGTACCGGAGATATAGCCTTGTAAGATTTTTAAGATTGCCAATACTGTCAGGAAGAGATGATAATTTGTTAAAAGAAAGATCTAAGAATTCACATTGTTCCAGCTCAGGAATAATTTTTTCAAGTATTTTCCTTGTGATCCTTTCGTTGCCAAGATAAACTTTTATCGGATTGTTTTGTATTATTTTTCTCAACTTTTCTATTTTTAATTCTTCTTCAGTTAGAATTGTGATATTAAGTTTCTTGTTTATATAATTAATTAATTTATTTGGATCTGTCTTCCATGGCGCAACCGGAATGTAAGTTATTTCTTCATCGGGAAAATTTTTATAATATAAATTTATATTTTTTTGCAGTATTTTAGTAATCTCTTTTTTAAATACATCTTCCTTAATGAATGTTTCTGATTCGTCTTGCATTTTGTAAAAAAAATTATATTTTTTATAAAAAGCGACATTGCTTTCGGAGTTAACTACAACATCTATGTATTCATCACTTCCATTTATTAATTCTTTTACTATGAATATTTTTCCTTTTTCTTTCCATTCTGGTTTTTCTTTCTTTGCGGAGAAAAGATTTTGTATTAATTTGTTGTGCGAGTTTTTGGTTTTTATTTTTGAGAAGCAATGAACTGTTGCTCCCGGATCTAGAGACACAATTTGAGGAATCCTTGATCCTTTTATATTAATTGGTACATCTATGATATTTGGGTACACAAATATTGCTTTAATTTTCTCATCTATTTCTATTGGTGTTTTTTCCAGTTGATGTTTTTTGACCAACACGTTGTTGATAACTTTTACTCGTGTATCTTTTCTTACAGATATGAAAAATTGGGTGTTTGGAAATTTTATCAAAGGAATATCTATTGTTAAGTTTTGATCAATTACATTTTTTTTAATTATTTTTAATAAAGCGTCAATTGGGTCAGAACCTATTTTTTCTTGTTGTTCCTTATTTAATTTTTCAAAATTTAATAGATTTTGTAATTTATTAAATAAATCCGAGAAATCGGTAAATATAGAATGTGAACTCCGTTCTCTTGTGGTTCCGGAAATTACCATAAATTTAAGTGGGAGGATGTCAGCAATAGATTCCTTCATTGTTTTATATATGTTAACTAATGTAGATCCTCCACCAAAGCATGTATCATAAAAAAAGAGAAAAATATTTAGATCTGAAGAATTCAAAAATCCGATGAGTCCTTTGAAGTCTTCAGATGATAAACCCGCAATCCATTTCTCTAAGCTTCCATGTCCCATCAAAACAATATTCCACCAATAAACAGTACCTCTTTTGAAGATTGATTTTATTCCCTCAAGCCAATTGTCACTGTTGTAATATCCCTTATCATTAGGCCAATTATTCAATGAATCGTTTAATTTTTTCACTGATGTTTCGGTTGCATTTTCTAAATTAAAGGCGTTTTTAAAAGAAATTCCTCTTGGAAGTAGTAAATACAAATCACTATTGTTTAATTTAAAAATTTCATATATGTCAGGAATCTCCTTTTTTCTTTCAAGATAATTTTTAAGGATTTGGCCGGATACTAAAATTGGAGTTATATTGTTAATTGCGACATCCATATCATTTTGTGTGGCGTCTTGTTTTTTAGATTTAGGTCTTTGATCTTCTCTGTCTAAAAGAATTACAATATTTGCTGTTGGTTTTTGGTTTTCAGGGACAATAAATTTATAATTGCCTTCAATTTCTAATTCCTTTTTATCTAATGATTTTGGTATTTGGATTATGGTTTCTTTATTGTTTGTTTTTTGGTTGTCGAGTTGGATTTTTATTAGTTTTGTTAGATTACCAATTGATTCCGGCAAAGATGGAAGTCGGTTTTTGTCGAGCCGGAGCCATTCAAGGGTTTTTAAATTGCCAATTGATTCCGGTAAAGATGTAAGTTGGTTCTCGGGGAGGTTGAGATTGTTGAGATTTATTAAATTACCAATTGATTCCGGCAAAGATTCAAGTTGGTTTTCGCCGAGCCAGAGCTTGTTAAGATTTATTAAATTACCAATTGATTCCGGTAAAGATTCAAGTTGGTTGCTCCTTAAATTTAAAACCCTGCACTGTTTTAAATCAGGAATAATTTTTTCAAGTATTTCCTTTGTGATCCCTTTGTTGCTTAAATCAACAGTTTGTGGATTGGATTGTATTATTTCTTTTAACTTTTCTATTTTTAATTCTTTTTCAGTTGTAACTTCTATTTCTAATGGTTTTTGCGCAAATAAATTTAAGCAAATCAATAATAATGGTATATATTTTAAAAACTTGGATTTTGTATACATTTATTTCTCCTTTTCATTTTTATATTCATAATAAATTAGTATTAGCTTATTTTTTTATTTGATTTCAATAAGTTAAACTAAATTGTTTAAAATGAATCTTAGATATTTTAGGAGATAAAAATGAAAAAGAGCGAAATTAATGTGCCTTTATCGGTTCCCAAAAAAATGCAAAACGTTTATTTGCAAAATTATTTAAAAGCAACAAGAGATACCGGAAAATTATTTCTTTTTGCGGGGGATCAAAAGATAGAACACTTAAATAAAGATTTTTTTGGTTCCGGAATTGATAAGTCAGACGCAGACCCGGAGCATTTATTCAAAATTGCTTCTCAAGGAAAAGTTGGCGCGTTTGCAACACAACTCGGTTTAATTTCTATGTATGGTTGTGATTACAAAAATGTAAATTATATTATCAAATTAAATTCAAAAACAGATTTGGTATCGGTAAAACAAAAAGATCCAATTAGTTTTTCTCTGAACACGGTAAATGAAGTTGTTGAATTTAAAAAAAATAGTGATTTAGATATTGTTGGCGTAGGTTACACAATTTATTTAGGAAGTGAGTTTGAAGGTCAAATGTTAGCAGAAGCATCCCGCGCGGTTTTAAAGGCGCATGAAAATGGCTTTCTTGCAATTTTATGGGTTTACCCAAGAGGTAAGGCTGTCAAAAATGAAACAAGCGCGGAAATAATTGCAGGCGCGGCAGGCGTTGCCGCGTGTCTTGGAGCGGATTTTGTAAAAGTTAATCCTCCAACAATTATTGTTGTTCCAAAAGCGCTAGCTAGTAAAAAAAACGCGCAACTTTTAAAGCAGGCTGTCGCTGCTGCCGGAAAAACAAAAGTTATTTGTTCCGGTGGAAAACAGAAAAAAGAAAAAGAGTTTTTAAAAGAAGTTGATGATTTAGTAAATATTGGAGGCGCGGAAGGTGTTGCCATTGGAAGAAATTTGCATCAACGTTGTTTAGCTGATGCTGTTAAATTATGTAAAGAAATTTATAAGATCTTAAAGAAATAATTTTTGAATATAAGGAGAAGGGATGCGTTGTAAGGTTTTTTGTAAAAGATTAAGAGAGTATTTCAAGTTTTTAAAAAGTTTAATATTAACCAATGGTCGGCTTATTAGCGGGATGTGGAAGTTAACAAAATTACCGCAACCGGCGATTACGGTTTTTGGCGGTTCAAGAATTTCTAAAGATAGTATTTATGTAAAACAGGCTGAAGAGCTTTCAAAAAAACTTGCTTCAAAAGGTTTTTCAATTATTACCGGTGGTGGCTCAGGAATTATGGAGGCTGCAAACTATGGGGCTTTTCAGGCCGCGCGGGAGTGGGGTGAGGCAAATGGTACTGAAAAATTAAAAATAACATCAATGGGAATTGGTCTTTTTTGGTTAAAGGAAGGTGAAAAATATAAAAATAAATATGCGCATGAACAAATAGTTATGTATCACTTTTTTTCTAGGAAATGGTTACTTGTTAGGTACTCCGTTGGCTTTATAGCTTTTCCCGGTGGTTTTGGAACGTTAGATGAAATTTTTGAAGTTATAACTTTAATCCAGACGAGTCAAATGCCGGATTTTCCAATTGTGTTGATGGGACAAGAATACTGGCAACCAATTATTGACTGGGCATTGCAAAAAGCTTTAAAAGAAAACTTAATAACTGAAAAAGATTTGCAAATTGTTTCTGTTGCTCGTGATGTTGATCACGCGTTTGAAATAATTTGTCAAAAATGCGCAAAGAAAGAACCTAAAAAACATCTTTATGAAGAATGATTATTAGTACTGTAATTTGTTGCTTTTAATATTATTTTGATTGTATTATCTACAAAGTAATTTAATTTTTAAATTATAAATTTTAATAAAGGAGAGAGTTGTATGGAAAAAAGATTATTAATCCTATCTTTTTTTAGTTTGTTTTCATTTAATTTTTCTGAGTGCGCTTTTTTCGCGAAACTTGATCATGGTATTGCTGAAGTCACTCACATAAGAAATGAACTAAAAAAAGATTCTTTAAAAGTAGAAGCTAAACGTCCTGTTACAGTTAAAGGAAAGAAAAGAGCTGTACGGCGGTTAGAAATCAAACCAAAACAAACAGTAGCCTTTAAAGATATAAAAGTTGATGGCGCCGGTCTTACTGTTAGTTCTTTTTATAAAATGCTTATTAAAAACTTTTCCGCAGGCACTGTTTTAAATCTCAATCCTATGCAGGATGAGGGTTTTGCGTGGATGGGAAAATCGTTAGAAAATCCTGGAAACTCGTCTCTTTATTTTAGAGTAAAAGCTGATGATAAAGGTGAAGCAAGTGTTGTTTTCTCGAATGAAATTTCAGAAAAATTTTTATGGAAAATTGTTATAGGCGCAAAGGAAAACAGTGAATCTCAAATTATAAAAACAGATACAAAAACAAAACTCGAAAGAGTTGTTTACAGAATTTCTAAAGAAGAAAACTCTTTTGCCGCGATTAAACCGGGAAGATATGACGAGCAATATTGGGTTAGTATTAATGATGGGCTTATGATTGTTGGTAAAGGTCCTATTGGTGATAATCCGTTTATGTCTTTATATGATCCGGATATTTCAACAAAATTAAATAGAGTTGGATTTGGTTCCGGTGTCGCGCCCGTTGAATACTTAGATGTTAAAAGAAGTTTGCCGGTAACAGTGTCTTCCAATTGGAGACCATATTTTACATCAAAAGGTAATCCTGAAGTTAAAAAAACAAAAGATGGGTTTGATATTTTAAAAACTCCATTAAGAGTTCCGGGTAGGGGTTGTGTTGCTTTTGAGGCAAAAGGAGACGCGGTTTCAGTTGCTTTTGGTGATAACTTTGAATACGAACTTTTAATTGGTGTAGACGCGAATTCAAGAACGGTACTGAAACGAAAAGGCAAAGAGGTAGCGTCAATTTTAGCCGAATCTTGTCCTGATATTGTTATTGATTCAGAAGACGAATTTTATAAATATTGGGTTTCTATTGATAACGGAGAGATTTTATTTGGTAAAGGTGAAGTAGGTGAAAATTTATTATTTGTTTGGCAAGATTCGGATCCGGTAAAATTTTCTACTGAATTAAGTTTAGGTTCAATCGCAAGTTCGGGCGCATTTGAAATTTTTGGATCCACTTCATTTAAAAATATAAAAATAGGAACATCCACATCTTTAATTTTATCTACAAAGAAAGAATATTATCAACACCAAAAAGAATCTTTTATGTATCCAAATTCTTTTGTTGTAATAAGTCCATTAAAGTATGCATTATTTCAGTTGGGACAACATGTTGGAGTTAAAGATTTAATTGTTGGTCCAACTTATTATCTTCAAAAAGTTCCGGAGCAGGATGCGAAATATTTTTTCATGTTTGTAATAAAAGATGACGGTTCTCCGGATTTAGTTTGGATGAAAGGGCCTGAAGAGTCTAAAGGAAAAATAGATTTAAAAAGAGCAGCTTATATTACTAATGTGACGGCCGATATAACAGCTCAAGTTTCCGGTGGTGTCAGTATGGGCGCCGGAATGGATACCGGTGGTCTGCTTGCAGCTGGTGCGGGTATAGCACTTGGTGGCGCAGCTATTGTTGCAAAAACCGGTGCTGCTTTTATGGATTTTGAACTTAGTCGATATCGTGGTTCAGACAGTTATGTTTTCATGGAGGCCGCGAATAGGGAAGCTATGGCCGGCGTGTCGGTTCCTCAAAGAGCCAAAGAAAATAAAAGAGCTATTATGTTAAGAGTGCAAGAAGCTTTATTTGAAGAAGATCCAAAAGTTCTTTCTACAATGTATCAGGATATAATCGACCTGGTAAATCACTTTTATGTGGTTGAAGATCCTTATGTTAAGAAAAAAATATTTGCCGCTATTGAAAAATTATATGACATTCGATACAAACAACAGTCAATTGATTTTTATGCGGCATTATTAAAGCTTTTAACCGGCGCGCGTGATAATCCTTATTTAACAGATGTTAGCAATGAACAAGAAAAGAAATTAAAAGATCAATGGTATACATGGTCAAATGAGATAACACGTGAATTATTTGAGGCAAGAAATAAAACTGAAGCCGGTGTTTCACTTCCTCCTTCTTACGGTGAATATTTCTGGTTAAAAGATAAATTTAAAACAGCAGGACAAGGTTCTGTTTCATTTGAAGCAAAAGCTTTAAATGATGTTTTTGTTTGTTTTGGGCAAAGAGCTTTTAAAACCAGAAACACTACTAACCAAATATATGAAATTGTTTTAGGCGCGTGGAATAATACCAAAACGGTTATAAGAGTCGCGAGTTTAGGTAAAACCGTTACAGAGTTTTTGGATGTAGATTATCCGGACGCGATGATTGACCCATTAGAATTTAAAAAATATTGGGTTAGTTTAAAAGATGGTGTTGTTTCTATTGGAAAAGGAAAATTAGATCCAAAGAATGTTTTATTAAAATGGAAAGATCCATATCCAATTGAACGAATCCGTTACGTTGGTGTTAGTTCTTGGAACGCTAAGGTTGATATTAGAAATGTTAAAGTTGGGCTCCCGGTTGAAGATGTTTCTGTTTCCGTTGTTCAAAAAGATAAGAAAGTTATAAAAAAAGTAGAAAAGGAAACAAAGAAAGCAATAAAGAGAGCTGAAAGAGAACCTGTTAAAGTTATAAAAAAATCAGAAAGAGAAGATAAACAGGTTATTGAAAAAGCTGAAAAAGAAACATCTAAGGCAATAGAAGATGTAGAAACAGAAATGATAAAAGAGGCTGCAAGAATAGAGCGTGAGCGAGAAGCTGAGGCGGAAAGGTTGAAAAAAGAAGAAGAAGAGTGGCGAAAGCAGGTGAAGGAGAGAACAGAATAAATGTGTTAATAGGCAAAATGATATTTTAATTAGTTTCTTTATAAAAACAAAGCCGGTTCTTTTAAATGAGCTGGCTTTGTTTTATGTTAAAATATTATGTCACTTGAAAAAATGACTCTTATTTTGTTTTATTTATAAAAACTCAAGTTGTGACTTTTGGAAATATGTTTGAAATTGTATGTTGACTTTTTAAGTTGTTTGACCAGTCCCGAAGCCTCGAGTCCCGAGCTAGTCGAGGGACGAAGGTGGTTAGCCTCGGGTGAGCTACGTAGTAGCGTAACCCGTGGAGAGTTAGTTATAGTACAAGTTTCACCCCGTTTTTCAGCCTTCGTTAAAACTTCGGCGGATTGATTCTACGAAGCTTTAGCGAAGGAGAAATGGGGTGAGGGAATTTGTAAATTTTATTAATTCCCCCGCCCACATAAAATGGGGCGAATATTATTTGGTTTTTATGTACCACGGGTTACGGCACAAAGTACCTTCACCCGAGGCTAATTACCTTCGCCCATTTTATGGGCTTGTCAAATTTTATATCAAGAAAGACTTATAAAGATAAACCCAATTATAATTACTTGAGAATATTGAAAACATAAACAACAATTTCATGTTTTAACTAAAATAAGAAATTGAAAAATTAAAAAGGGGATTTCCAGTATGAAGTTTTTTCATTTTATTTTATTTATTTTTAATTTGTTGATTAATTTTTCTGTTATTTTTTCAAAGGAAATTAAACCAACTATTGCGCATGCTACAAGAATAGAAAAAACAGAAACAACTAAGGTAAAGAGTGTAAAAAAAATGCGAGAAAAAACCTTGAGAGATTTTGGTTTAGCATTTTTAGAAAGAATTAGAAATAACACCTCAAATGATTTAAAAATTAGTGGTAAAAAGTTTTTAAATATAAACCAAAAAACAAAAAAATATGAAAATAAAATAATTGTTGCTTCGAATCAAACACAAGATTTAAATCTTGATCCTGTAATTAAAAAATCAAAAATAAGAATTGAAGGTTTTAGTAAAAGAAAGCTTAAGGGTCTTATTTCAGGTTCATCTATTTCCGTTAGTGGAGGATATGCATGGCTTGATGAATCTTTAAGTCAAATAAATAATGGAACTATTTCATTTCAGGCAAATCCGGCGAAAGATGATATAAGTAGTGAGTCAGGAGAGATAGTTATTGTTTTTTCTGATGAAATTGCGCCAAAATTTTTATGGAAAATTGTTATAGGGGCAAATAAAAATACGGAATCTTACATTTTAAAAAGAAATCCGCAAATAAAAGAAAGTGAAATTGTTTATAAAGTTTTAGCGACAAAAAATAAATTTGCCGCGGTAAAACCGGGAATTCCTCAATCTTATTGGGTTAGTATTAATGATGGGCTAGTTTTGGTTGGTCAAGGTTTCGCGGGTCAAAATGTTTTTATGTCTTTTTTTGATGATGACGCAAGTTTAAAAATAAATAGAGTCGGGCTTGGCGCGAATCTTTTATCGGTTCAATATTCAGATATTCAGTTAAGTCCCGCGATGGTTTCGCAAGAAGACTGGCGACCATATTTTGAGTCAAAAGAAATTGCCGTTAAAACAAAAAAAAATAATTGTGAAATTTTACAAACACCATTGCGTGTTCCCGGTCAAGGTTGTTTTTCTTTTGAAACAAAAGGTGAAAACGGTTTGACAGTTGCTTTTGGCGCTAATTTTGAATATGAATTTTTAATTGGGGCGGACGCGAATTCAAGAACAATTTTAAAAAGAAGAGGTGAAGCTGTCGCGTCTGTTTTGTCTACGGCGAATCAACAAATTGTTTTAAGTGATCCGGAAAAATTTAATCGTTATTGGATATCAATTAATAATGGTTTTATTTTATTTGGAAAAGGCAATCCTGGTAAAAACACGCTGTTTGTATGGAAAGATCCTGAACCATTAAAAATTTCAAACCAAATTGCTATTGGCTTACCGGAAAGTTTTGGTACTAAAACAGAAGGGGCTATATTTTGTAAAAATATAAAAATAGGTCCGGCTGTAGATCTGATTATGGATTTAAATCAGGAATATTATCAAAAAACAGAACAAGCATTTAGGTATCCGGATTCGTTTACTGTTATAAGTCCTTTTTTATATGAATTATTTCAGGACAGACCAAACGTTGGAATAAAAGATTTAATCTTTAAAAGAAATTATGTTCTTTTAAAGGTCGAAGAAAAAAATATGAAATATTTTTTAATGTTAGATATAGAATCTGATGGAACTCCAAAATTTATAAAAACAAAAGGTCCGGAACCAACACATCAAAAAGAGGCAATGCAACGAGGCGCATTTATGGGGCAGGCTGTTGGTCAAATGGCAACTAGAATTTCAGAAGATATGGCTTGGGCCGGAACGGGAAGGGGGCCAGGCGCGATTCTCGCGAGAGTTGGCGGTGAAGTTTTCAAGGGAATTGGGAGTATGTTATCCGCAAAAGCGGAAGATAAAGGGATTAGACGTTTAGGTTTTCAAGGGCCGGGGACTTACGCGTTTGTTGGAGGTATTGGTAAAACTTCTTTTGCGCAGGTAGGCGCGCCGGAACAAGCGGTTATAAATCAAAAAAAAGTTAAGGATGTTTTAACAAAAATAGATTTACAACAAGATCCGGGCTTAATTCTTGCGGCATACCGATTAATTGCGGATTTGGCTACGCATCCGAAAGTTTTTGAGGGTTCTAATATTCAAAAAAAAGTAGTTGGAGCCCTTGATATTGTTTATGATGCTAGATTTGGAAAAAAACAGGATGATGAATATTCTACAAAATTATTAAAATTATTAATCAATATGAAAGATAATCCATATCTATTTGATATCTCGGATGAAAAAGGAATAAAACAAAAAGAACAATGGTATTTTAACGCTAATCAAATTGCTCAGGGCTTGATTGAAAAATTCAACAAAACGGAAGAAGGCGTAGCAATTCCTCCTCTTTATGGAGAATATTTTTGGATCAAGTTAGATTCCTCAAAACAAAAAAAGACTATTTCATTTCAAGCAAAGACTCTTAATGATATAAATATTTGTTTTAGTCCAAAACGAACAGATGTCAGAAATAGCAATACACCTATTTATGAAATTGTAATTCGTGGTTGGAAAGGAACAGCATCTGTAATAAGAACAAAAAGTTTGGGTACGACTGTCGCGGAATATAAATATTCAGACGCGCCGGAAAAAACAGATGTTTTAGATCCCGATACTTTAAAAAAATTAGGGCAAAGTTTTAAATTTAGAAAATATAAAATCAGTGTAGATGAGGGACATATTGTTGTTTATGAGGATGATAAAAAGATTTTAGATTGGCAAGATCCTTATCCGGTTAAAAACTTTGAATATGTTGGAATTGGTTCTTGGGATGTTTATGTTTATTATAGAGACATAAAAGTCAGTTAAAAAAATTAGCCTTCACCAATTTAGGTAAAGGCTAATTTTTTTTTCAATTATTTCTATTCAGTCGCTTCTTTTAAAATGTCAATTTGGTTTGAATGATATAGTTGTTTGAACATTAAACTTGTCGCGAAAATTGTTTCCGCAATTGCTTTTTTAAATTCAATATCACGTCTTTTTCTAACGCTAATTCTAACAGAATTTCTTATTGCGGTTCTTTTATCTTTTGGAAGTTTGTTTATTTCAGTTTTTGCCCATTCAATTAAAGCCTCTTTTTCTTTTTGGTTTATTTTTAATATTTTTTCGGCGGTTGCTCTTTCTTCGAGTTCTTTAATTGTGAGTTTCCATTCAGGTTCCTCTTTTATAGGTTCCTTATCTTTTTTATCTTTTATCTTTGTTTTTTCTTTTTCAATTTCTTTTTTTATTTCTGTTTCTTTTATTGGCGCTATTTCAGGAGTGGGTTTTTCCGGGATTTCTATTTTTTCGATAACTTTTTCTTCCTCTTTTCCTTTTATCTCTTTTTGTTTGGCTTTTATCGCTTTTAAGGCGCTATCTTTAGCTGTGTTTGCCAAGATTTCAGCGTCTGCGAATTCACCATCTTTAAATTTCTTTAAAGCTCCTTCTTCCCCGTTTAATTGGCCTTTTGCTGAACTTACATCAGCTCCTATTTTTTCAGCTTCTTCAATTGCTTTTATAGCCTCTTTAATTATTTTTTCGGTTTTTTCTTGGAGCTCTATGAATTTTGTATCTTTAATATTTAAAGAGTGTCCTTCCTGTTTTCCCCATTCAATTATTTCTTTAGGTATCTTATTCAGTTTTTTATTGTTAGAAAGATTTAAAGTTTGAAGCTTTTCTAAATTCGCGATTGTAGTAGGAAGTTCTTTTATATTGTTTTTTGAAAAATCTAATATTTCTATTTCTTTTAAATCTGAAATTGCATCCGGAACTCTTTTAAATTTATTTTGATGAATTACAGATAAGTTTTTGATTGGAGTTATTTGATTAATTTTTATTAATACATCAAAAATTTCATTTTCTTTCCTTTTTAGTTTGATGTCTATATTAATTGGTCGCGCGCCATTGAGATTTAATTTACCTTCTTCAATTAATGGAGTAATGATTGAACCTTTTAACCAATCACTCCATTTGAAATTAGCGCTCAAATAATCATCTAATTTTTCCAGTTTTATATATAATAAAAACTCTAACGCATTTTGAATTATGCCATCAATATCGGTTATGTTTTCCCAATTTTCTTTTTCAAGTTTGGCTCCCTGAAACTCTTCAGGTATACCGGTTTGCTGTACTAACATCTTTATAATATTGATTTTATTCGCGTTACTACTTTCTTTTTTTGCTTTCGCGATTCCTTCGATAAATTTATTTAGTGTTTCCTGCTCTGTAATCGGAAATGTTTTAATTATTCCAGGGGCTTCAGTTTCCACTGTTTTTGTTTCCACTGTTTTTGTTTCGGGAGTTTTTGTTTCGGGAGTTTTAGGCTCAATAATTTCTTCTAGTTCCGGTTTTAAAATTTCTTTTAATTTTGTTATTTGTTCCGGAGTTAATTTTTTTCCTATTTCTTCTTGTTTCGCGTTATAAATTTGAAATGGAGTTTCTTCTTTTATATTTTTCTCTTTTAATAACCGATCACCACCTTTTATTTTTAAGATTTCAATTATTTCCAGTAAGTTTTTAATTCCCTCTTTTTTTAATTCGGGCGCATTTGGAAATTCTCCCGCAAGTCTTTTAATTGCTGAATGCAAGGCGGTATTACCTTCATTGTTTTTGGTTCTTAAGCTAATAGGTTTAATATTATTTATTAGAAGTTTGATGGTTTTGACTATATTTTTATTATTTAAATCCCCTTCTTCTATTCCAAGATTTAAAGCAGTTTGGCCAAGTTTATTTTGCGCGCTTATATCTAGGTTAAAGATTTTAAATTCTTTGTTTTTAGTGTTGTTTAAAAGTATTAAAGATGGTATGTACCAACCTTTTACGGTTGATAAAATTAAAGGGCAAAGTTTGTCATTTTTATCTTTAAATTGATCTTCAGTTGGTATTTGTTTTTGAAAAAAGACTGCAATTTTGGGAATTGAATATTGGTGAGAAGCTTGTAGTAGAGTTTCAACATTTTCTTCATTGATATTATCTGTCGATTCTATATTTTCCCAAGGTTTAGTATCGTATGTCCATTTAATCAAACTTCCTTTAACAACCGTTTCTTTTAATTCTTCCGGAATTGAGAGAGGTTTTAGTGTTACTATTGCTTTTTTTAGCTTTTTGATTTGATCTTCCTGGGTTGCTTGTAATCTTGCTCGTTCAAGATTGAATGGAAATAAAAGTAATTTGTTTTCTTTTTCTTCTTGTGTTAATTCTGCTGCTTCTATTTTATTTTGAAATAAATTTATTGATAAAAATAGAAAGATCATAACTAGTTTATTTTTCATTTTTTCTCCTTTTAGTTTTTGATTATACAAAGTTAATTGTGCTTTTTTTTGCCGTTTGGAGTCAAGAGAACAAAAAAACTTGTATTTGGGGATGATAAATAAAAAAACATTAATTTTTACGAAAAGTCACAGACTTTCTTTTTTTATTTTTAAACCTTTGTTTCTTTAATTAAAAAATCTTAGCGCGCTTCTGTAGGTCTTGGTTGATTTTTTCTTTTTTTAACTTATAATTGTCAAATTATTCAGTAAGTATGTTGTTTTAAATTTTTTGTTAGTTCATTTATATAAATCAAGGAGGATTTTTCATGTCAAAAGTTACACCGCTTTATGATCGAATACTGATTAAAAGAGTTGAAGGTGAGGATAAAACTGCCGGAGGGATAATAATTCCGGATACAGCAAAGGAAAAAACTCAGATTGGAGTTGCGGTTTCTGTCGGGAATGGAAAATTAAATGATGATGGTTCCATTAGACCAATGAATGTAAAAGTAGATGACAAAATTCTTTTTGGTAAATTTTCAGGTGTTGAGGTTTCATTTGGCGGTCAGGATTATTTGATTTTAAGAGAAGATGAAGTTTTAGGGATTGTGGAATAAATTAAGGGATAAAAACATGGCTAAAAAAATTATATTTGAACAAAACGCAAGAGACAAAATTTTAAAAGGTGTAAACACTTTAGCGGATGCTGTAAAAGTTACACTTGGACCAAAAGGTAGAAACGTTGCTCTTGATAGATCGTTTGGTTCTCCATCTATTACAAAAGATGGTGTAACGGTCGCAAAAGAAATTGAATTAAAAGATAAATTTGAAAATATGGGCGCGCAAATGGTTAAAGAAGTCGCGTCCAAAACATCAGATATTGCCGGTGACGGAACAACAACCGCAACAATCTTAGCGCAAGCTGTTTACCGGGAAGGTTTAAAATATGCGGCTGCCGGCGCAAACACAATGGAAGTTAAGCGTGGAATAGATAAAGCTGTCGCAAAAGTTGTTGAAGAATTAAAAAAAATATCAAAACCTGTTTCAGGTAAATCAGAAATATCTCAAGTTGCTACAATTTCAGCAAATTCAGATGAGTCAATTGGAAAACTTATTGCGGACGCAATGGATAAAGTTGGACAACATGGTGTAATTACAGTTGAAGAAGCAAAAGGTATTGATAGTGAATTAGAAGTTGTTGAAGGAATGCAATTTGATCGCGGATATCTTTCTCCATATTTTATTACTAACGCGGATAAGATGGAATCCGTTTTAGAAGATCCCGCAATTTTAATTTGTGATAAAAAAATAACTGGCATGAAAGATTTATTGCCCGTCTTAGAACAAATTGCAAAGCAAGGTCGTTCTCTTTTTATAATCGCTGAAGATATTGAAGGCGAAGCGTTGGCAACATTAGTTGTTAACAAAATGCGTGGAACTATAAATGTCGCGGCGGTTAAAGCTCCGGGTTTTGGCGATAGACGCAAAGCAATGCTTGAAGATATCGCAGTTCTTACAAATGGAAAAATGGTTTCCGATGATCTTGGAATTAAATTAGAAAATATGACTTTTGATGACCTGGGTTCAGCCAAAACTATAAAAATTACAAAAGACAATACAACAATTGTTAATGGTTCCGGTTCAGAAGAAAGCATTAAAAACAGAATCGTTCAAATAAAAGCGGAAATTTCGAACACAACTTCTGATTATGACAAAGAAAAATTACAAGAACGTTTGGCGAAGCTTTCTGACGGTGTTGCGGTTATTAAGATTGGCGCGGCAACGGAAACAGAAATGAAAGAAAAAAAAGATAGAGTTGATGACGCGCTTCACGCAACTCGCGCGGCAGTTGAAGAAGGTGTTGTTCCCGGTGGCGGAGTTGCGTTACTTAGATCCCAAAAAGTATTAAATGATTTAAATCTTTCAGGGGATCAGGAATTGGGTGTTTCTATAATTAAACGGGCATTAGAAGAACCGATAAGAATTATTTCAGCAAATGCCGGTTTTGAAGCGTCAGTTGTTGTTGATAAAGTTAGAAATGCGCAAGACGTGAATATTGGTTTTGACGCAAAAAACGAAGTTTATGTGGATATGGTTAAAGTTGGTGTCGTTGATCCGGCCAAAGTTACAAGAATCGCTTTGCAAAACGCCGCATCAATCGCGGGTCTTTTATTAACAACAGAAGCGATGGTTTCTGATATTGAAGAAGAAAAGGCTGCGCCGGTTGCGCCTCCAATGGGTGGCATGGGTGGAATGCCCGGAATGTATTAAACAAGAAACTAATTTTAAGTTTAGCCGCGCATTAGTTTGCGCGGCTTTTTTTTGATATTCTTAAATTTCTATTTGAACGCCCATCTATTGTTTTTATGTGTTTTAAAAACTAAAAGTAAATTTTAACAAATTGTTTATTTTGTGTGTTTTGTTTTGCTAAGTTTTGATTAGGTTTAATTGGGGATTTAAATTAAAGGGGGGAATCAAAATGAAGAAGAGTTTATTTTTTGTCACGCTTTTTTGTTGTTGGTCTTTTTGTTTAAACAATTCTTTTGCGAGTCCGGATGCAGAATTGATAACTAATGATATTTATGAAGAAACAGTTCCGTCTCAAAAAAATGCACAAAAACCGTTTGAAATAAAAGCTTTTTTTGAAGGTCGTAAAGGTCTTTTAGATAGATTGTTAATTGAAAAACAAGATTTAGAAAAACTTTCAAACCAGGAACTGTCTGAAATTTATTTGAATATTGATATGTTTTTATCAGGTTTTGATGATTTAACGAAAAAATATTCAATGCAGCCTTCAGATGTAATCAAAATAACCCATCTTCTTGGTTATTGTTGTGACTGTTTGGAAAAAATAAAAGAAATTAATGAAGAACGTTGGATAGAAGAGGCTAGAAAGATGGAAGGAGAAGCTGTAGAATTTTTGAGTCATGGCTTAGATTTTTAATATATAATTTGGACAGTTAATTCTGTTTGTTTGAACCCATTTTGTGGGCGAATAAAAGCTTAAATGAATTATCTAATTTGTTTGCCTTTAGATTTCAGTTTCAGTTTGTGGCAAATGAGCTGGAATTAGATTTACATCTTGATCGAGAGCAATTTTGAGAGCTGATAATAAATCATTTATTTGTTTTTCGTTTCCTTCTATAAAAATACCTTCTTCAGGTTTTAATATTGCTTTTAAATTATTGCTTAGGGTTAAAACTTTTTTAGCTTCAGATAATTGAACAACCGATTTTATTGGTGAAGGAAGATGAATTGTTGTCATCATTGCAAACACTTGGCGCGGGGAAAGATATTTAAACGGACCAATTTTTATTGCGCGTAATTCTTTGGCCGCTTTCATTTTTAACACCTTATCAAGATGATGAAATCCAAAAGACAGCATTATTGGTGTAACAATTGTTGTTAAAACTATAACTGTTACGCAAATAACATATTGTTGAGAATTTATTAATTGAGTTCCTTTTAAGATCGTTGCCAATACTAATCCAACTTCTCCTCGCGCGACCATTGATGATCCAAATAAATAACTTTCCAGATTGGTCCAATGTTTTTTTTCATTACCACGTCTTATAAAATTATAAATAAAAGTTGAGAGATAACATCCAAACATTTTTGATATTATCGCGACAAAAAGAATCGCGAATACTGCTAACCAGCTATA
This sequence comes from bacterium, assembly GCA_030605785.1. Classification (GTDB taxonomy): domain Bacteria; phylum Babelota; class Babeliae; order Babelales; family JAUWHS01; genus JAUWHS01. The sequence continues at coordinate 18,633 of JAUWHS010000089.1, read as the reverse complement.
AACAGTTAATTCGTTAAGATGAACCTGCATTCCAATTGATCCGAGAAATAATGGAAGAAGTAAAACGTTTACATAGGGAGAAATTACTTTTTCGGCGTTGTGCTTTTCATCTCCCATTCGATGAAAAAGTCCCGCGAAATATGCTCCTGTAATTCCGGCTAATCCACCTAAAATTTCTGCTAATGAAAAATAAATGAGCATCATTGCGATTGCGAATGCGGGAATTAAGTGAGACAGATGTCTTTTTCTTAACCAATTTCCACCGGTTTTAATTACAAATTTTCCTACAACAAACATAATGGCAAAAGATAATATCATATATAAAAGTGAGGATATTATGGAGCTTTGGTGACCAAATTTTGTTACACAATAACCTTTGCCGAGAATTCCGCTTTGAAGCGTTATTGTAAAAATTGAAAATATTATTATTGCCAAAATATCATCAATTATCGCGGCTCCCATTGTAGCTTTGGCAAATTTGAAATGCATTTTCTGTTGTGAAACTAACATTGCGACCGGTATTGAAACACTTGTCGCGGCAAAAACGACACTGAGTCCTAAACTTGACGCTAGGTTATATTGACTACCAAAAAAATAGTAAGTAGTTGCTGATATCATTACTATTGGTGTAAAAGCGGCTAAAAAACCGGCAAGGGTAGAAACCATTCCAACTTTTGCCATATCTTGAATGTCTGTTTCATGTCCCGCGATCCAAAGTAAATACGCAACCGTTATGGTTGAAGAGGATAAAATAAGAAAAAACATAAAAATATCTGTTGAAGCCAAAGAGTATATTTTGTTTGTTGTAAAATCTATCATGTTTAATGGTTCATCAAAAATTTTTAAATTTTGAATGTTTAAAAGTGTCGGGCCTAATATTATTCCCCCTATTATTTGTCCGGCGACAACAGGTAACTTGAAGATAATTTTTAAAATTTTACCTATCGCCACAGTTACAAATAGAATTGTTCCTAGAAAAAGAGTGAACTTTGCGGCGAACAATGTTGAGATTCCACCGCCGGAAAATAAATCAAGGGTTTTTGTTGCAAAAGTAGAACTAGAATAAAGAGAATTAAAAGAAATAAGCGTAAATATAGAAAATAAACTAAAAAATGATTTTTTAATATACATGAGATTCCCCATTAGCCTTGATAATTATATTTTTAGAGCCTTTGTTTAACCTAGCACAAGATTGATTGATGTAAAAGAGATAATTACTACTTTTGTAATAATGATATGGAAATTTTTGAATTGACATTTATACTATTTAAAGTTAATTTTTAGCATATTTGATTCAAATGCGGGAATAGCTCAGTGGTAGAGCATTGCCTTGCCAAGGCAAGGGTCGCGGGTTCGAATCCCGTTTCCCGCTCCATTTTTTTGTAGTTTTTAGGTTCTTATTGCGGTTTTTGCTAGTTTTGTTAGATTTTGTGAATAAATCAGGATTTCTAAATATAAAGTCTATTACATGATCTCGTGTTTAGCATTTTAAGATTATTGTTTATTTTATGATTCTGATAATGTAATTTCATTTATATGTAATGGATTTTAATTGATAGAAGGATTTTAATTGATGAATTCAGTTTTTGAAAAAGGTTCAACTGTTTTTAACGCCATAGAAAAAGCTTGGATTGTTGCGGGAAGACCCGAAAGTTTTTCAATAAAAATTATTGATGAGGGGAAAAGGGGGATTTTTGGATTTTGGGGTAGAGATGCCATTATTTCTATTTCTTATAAACCAAGAAAAATAATTGAAAAACAAAAAACTTCGAGAGAATACAAAAAGACGGTTTTTAATAAAAAAACAGAAGTAAGTAAAAAACAATATCAAAATTTAAATACAAAAAACATTGAAAAACCGGATTCAAAACCCGCAAGATCTGTAAAACCTCAAAGCTTTGGATGGGATAAAGATTTATCAAGTGAGATTCTTTTTGATTTTGAGAATTCCATAAAAATTATGAATATTAAGGTTCCGTTTGATTCTAATATCAATAAAAAAATACTTAATATTAATTTTCAAAAAAATATCTTTGATTCTAAAGATGATGAAAAAAGTTTCTTTATAAGTTTGTCTTATTTATTGATGCACATCTTAAAGAAAAAACATAAGAAAAAATTCGATAATTTTCATGTAATTATTAATTCTCCACTAACAAAAAATGACGCGAATAAATAAATTAAAACATTTAAGTAGTGATGAGGAAACTATAATTGCTCGCTGCACTCCCGTTGGAAGTGGCGCGATAGCGATTTTGCGTCTTTGTGGTCAAGATTCAATTTTAATCGCGGATAAAATCGCAAAATTATCTTCGGGTAAAAAACTGTCAGATTTACCAACTCATACCATTCATCATGGTTTTATATCTTTTCATGATAAAAAAAAGAACAAAACGGAAACGCTTGATGAAGTTTTATTTTTGTTAATGCGTGATCCGAAAACTTTTACAGGACAAGATACAGTTGAAATTAATTGCCATAACAATCCTTTTATAATTGAAAAAATAATTGAACTTGCAATTAAAAATGGCGCGAGACTTGCTCAAAGGGGTGAGTTTACAAAGCGCGCTTTTTTAAACAATAAAATTGATCTCATTCAAGCTGAATCAATAAATGAAATTATTGGCGCGCAAACGGAATTGGCTCTAAAAAAATCTATGTCTCAACTAAAAGGAACTTTATCTAGTTTTTTTAAAAATATAGAACAAGAATTAATTGAGCTTCTGGCTATTACTGAAGCAAGTTTTGAATTTCTGGAAGAAGAGCAAAATGATATTGATTTACAAAATTCAGTCAAAAATAAAATCAATTTATTTTCGCGCAACTTAAAACAAATAAAAAAAGATTTTAGCGCTCAACAGCAAATTCGCCAAGGAATTAAAATAGCGATAATTGGTGATGTAAATGTGGGTAAATCAACTTTGTTTAACGCTCTTTTAAATAAAGATAGAGCGATTGTAACCGATATTGAAGGTACAACTAGAGATAGTGTTGAATCAACTTTGTATAAAAATGGAAATTTTTGGTCGTTAACTGATACTGCCGGTTTAAGACAAACTAGAGATGAAATTGAAATACAGGGCATTGAGCGAAGTTGGCAAGAAGCTGGAAAATCAGACATTGTGTTATTTGTTTTTGATGTGTCTCTTTTGAAACATGCGGATGCAGACAAATTGAAAATTTATAGTAAGATTATTAAGCAATACAAAGATAAAGTTATATTAGTTTTTAATAAAATTGATAAATCAGAAATTGATATAGATAAATTTTTTAATAAGATTCAACAAAAAGCTGATTACATAAAAGTTGCGGCTAAAGATAAAACCGGAATAAAAGATTTAGAAAAAATAATGCAATGTAAAGTTCAGCGCATATTTGAAAACTTGAACTCTCCTTTTTTATTGAATCAAAGACAGTTTAATTTAATTGTTCAATTGGAACAAATGATGAATTTCGTTGTAAAATGCATGTCTGATGGGCTACAATACGAATTAATTGCTTATCACATAAAAGAGATGCTTGAAAATTTATCTGAACTAACGGGTAAAAATGTGACAGAGAAAGTATTAGATACTGTTTTTAATACTTTTTGTGTTGGTAAATAACATAACATCGGTAAGCAATTAATGAAGATTTGAGGGGATTGAGGGGGAGTTATGAAAAAAACATTTTTATTTCTTATTTTTATATTTTTTTATCAGAATTCATTCGCGAATTTTTCACATGTAACATCTAAATTTTTAACGACTAATGATTTTACCGATGATGACGGTAAAATTTCAAATAATTATATTTGGATTAGTTCACAAAAAAATCCATTTACTGAATTGATTTTATCTTGGAATGCATTGAGACCAAAAAAGGGATCATTTTCTTTTTTGGTGAGTATTAAGCATAATAAGTGGTCTCCCTGGTGCAAGCTTGCGCAATGGGATGTTAAAACACAACAAACTTTTGTCAATTCTCGTATTCCTGTTGTTCAGGCAAAGCATGTTCGAATGGTTTTGACCAGAGGAAAAAAAAGTAACGCTTTTAGAATAAAAGTTATAGCTCAAAATGGGGCTGACTTAAGAAATCTAAAAGCGTTGTTTGTTGATACTTGTGATATGACTAAATTTTGCGAAGCTAAATCAAGCCTGGAAAAACCAACAACTTATATAAAAGGTTTTCCCAGACAATCACAAATGGTTGTTGGACATTCTCGGTTTAGAGATATTTGTTCACCAACATCATTAAGTATGATTTTAGATTATCATTTAAATCCTCAACGTTTGTTGCCTAAAATTGGCGGACTTACATCATTTGTTTCTAATTTTGCAAATTTAGTTCATGACAACAGTTATTTGGATATTTATGGAAATTGGATTTTAAATGCCGCGCAAGTTTTTGATTCATCAAAAGGGAATGTTTTTTGCAGAGCGCAAAGACTAAATAATTTTGATGAGTTATATGATTATTTAAAAAGAAAAATTCCGGTTGCTGTTAGTATTCGTGGAAAATTGCGTGGAGGAAGAAAGCCATATGACAATGGACATTTTGTTGTTGTTATTGGTTGGAGTAAGAAAAAAAAAGCTGTGATTTGTGTTGATCCCGCTTTTTCTAGCAGCAAAAAAACTTTAAAAGCGTATCATTTAAAAGATTTTTTAACAGCCTGGGGAAAATCTAGAAATTTAAGTTATATTGCTATTCCAAAGAATAGTTTTTATAAGGTATCGTAATTTATAATCGGGGGTTTTGTTATGAATGAACAAAATTTCACACACGCTTTTATGCAATTATTGCAAGAAGCCTTTTCTTTAGCCCAACAAAATAAACATTCCGTTATTCAACCAATACATATTTTGGCCGTCGCGTTGCAAAACAATTTTTGTTTGTCCGGTTTTGCGTCTTTAGGAATAGACACAAATAAGCTAAGTGAGTTAGTTGGACAAGAATTATCTAAAATTCCAACGATTCAAGGAGCTCAACCGGCGCCTGATTATTTTTTACAGCAATTTTTATCTGAGTGTGATCAAATCGCAAAAAATTTAAATGATGAATTTATAAGTGTTGATGTTTGTATGCTCGCGTTTGCAAAAACAACTAATTTACCAACATCAATATTAGATTTTTTTAAACAAAATAATTTTGAATATCAAAAAGTTTTAGATTGGGTGAATTCTTTAAGGCAGGGGGAGACTGTGAAAGATCAAGGAGCTGAAAACCAATACCAAGTTTTAGAAAAATATTGTCAGGATTTAACAAAACTGGCGCGAGAAGGAAAATTAGATCCGGTAATTGGTCGAGATGTTGAAATTCGCAGAGTTATTCAAATTCTATCTCGCAGAACAAAAAACAATCCTGTTTTGGTTGGTGATCCCGGAGTTGGTAAAACGGCAATTGTTGAAGGGATCGCGCAACGAATCGTAAATGATGATGTTCCTGAAAGTTTGCGTAATCGTAGAATTTTGTCTCTCGATTTGGGAGCGTTAATTGCGGGTACAAAGTTTAGAGGTGAATTTGAAGAACGTTTAAAAGCAATCCTAAAAGCCATTGAAAAGGAATCCGAGTCTGTAATTTTATTTATTGATGAGCTTCATATGCTAGTTGGCGCCGGAGCGTCAGATGGTGGAATGGATGCGTCTAATTTATTAAAACCGGCGCTCGCAAGAGGGCTTTTGCATTGTGTTGGCGCTACAACTTTGATGGAATATAAAAAGTATATTGAAAAAGACGCAGCTCTTGAACGAAGATTTCAAAAAGTTTTAATTGAAGAACCGTCCATTGAAGATACAATTTCAATTTTACGAGGAATAAAAGAGCGTTATGAACTTCATCATGGAATTAGAATAAAAGATCAAGCTTTAGTCAAGGCCGCAAATTTATCCGCAAAGCTAATTCCTGATCGTTATCTTCCCGATAAAGCGATTGATTTGATTGATGAAGCCGCGTCAATGGTAAAAATGGCAATTGATTCAAGACCGGAAGAAATGGATAAACTTGAAAGAAAAATAAGGCAACTGGAAATTGAAAAAGTGGCTCTCGAAAAAGAAAAAGACGAACAATCTAAAAAACGATTGGAAGTTTTGAGTAAAGAATTAGAAAATTTTAAAGAGCAAGATCGACAACTAACTCAAAAGTGGAAATCAGAACGGCAGCCGTTAGAAAAGATTCAAAAACTAAAAGAAGAACGTGACGCGTTAAAAGTTGAATATGATAGAGCGGAACGAGAGGGTGATTTTTCCAAAGCTTCTATGATTAAATACGGAAAATTAGTTGAAGTTGAAAAGAAGATAGAGCAAGAGCAAGCAAAATTAAAAAAAATTAATGGGGATCATTTAATTAAAGAAGAAGTTGATGAAAATGATATCGCGGCGGTTTTATCACGTTGGCTTAAAATTCCTGTTGAAAAGTTAAAAGCGGATGAAAGTCAAAAATTAATTGAAATGGAAAAAGTTTTACATCAAAGGGTTATCGGTCAAGACGAAGCAATTACAAAAATCGCGGACACTATTCGTGTTCATCGAGCCGGTATATCGGATCCAAATAAACCAATAGGTTCCTTTTTATTTTTAGGTCCTACCGGAGTCGGAAAAACTGAAGTCGCAAAAACTTTGGCAGATTATCTTTTTAATGATGAACATAGAATGATAAGAATTGATATGTCCGAATACATGGAAAAACATGCAGTCGCTAGATTAATTGGCGCTCCTCCGGGATACATTGGTTATGAAGAAGGTGGCCAACTTACAGAACAGGTTCGTAAACATCCGTATAGTGTTGTTCTTTTTGATGAAATTGAAAAAGCGCATCCTGAAGTTTTTAATCTGTTTTTACAGATTTTAGATGAAGGAACGTTGACCGACTCTCAGGGAAGAACCGTTTCTTTTAGAAATTGCATAATTATTATGACATCAAATTTAGGTTCAGATTTAATTTTAAAAGCCGGTGATATAACTGAAAAAGTAAAAGAAGATATTAATAATTTATTGTTTAAACATTTTAGACCGGAATTTTTGAATCGTATTGATGAAATAGTTTATTTCAAATCTTTAACACAATCTGATGTTGTAAAAATCGCGAAAATTCAAATTAGTAATTTGATAAAAAGAATTAAAGAGCAAGATATTGAACTTTCAATTACTGATGATGTAGTTAAAAAGTTGGCGGAACTTGGTTATGACAAAGAATTTGGCGCAAGACCGCTAAAAAGAACAATCCAACATTATGTTACAAATCCGTTAGCTGTTGAAATGTTGAAAAATCCTGATAAGAAAAAATTTTCTGTAAGATTAATAAATAAAAAGATTGTTATAAGTTAAAATTAAAGCCCGGTTGAGCATTGCGATGTCGGGCTTTAATTGTTTTATATAAAATTAAATATTATTATTCAGGGCTATCATTTTCCGGATATTGATCATTGTCTATTAAATATTGCTTAAATTGTTGAACGGTATCTAAAAAATTATCTACATTTGATTTGTTTATTTTAGTGTCGACATCATTTTCAGTTATTATTTCTTGCCATGGGTTTGGAGCAGGATAACCAAACCATTGCCAAAACCAACTCGCCCAACTCCAACTAAATGTTTTTAGTTCCTCAGGAATTCCGAATTCTTTAATAAAAAATTTAAGTAGATTTATTTTATAAGTTAGTTTTTTTTGATTACCAGTACGATTTATGCTTTTTAAAAAGATTTTCATTTCATCTGAGGAAGTGTTTGGAAAAGTATGAATCGGTTTATCAATTTGCATCGTAACCGGTTGTTCCGGAATATGTTTGGTTATTGTTTTTTCATAAAAAAGAATGTAGGGCATGTAAGTGTAATCGTCGTCCTCTTTAATATTGCCTGAAGGAGCACAATCTAATTTTTTTATTTTTTCATCATCAAATTGATACCACACCTTATTTCGTTTTGTGTAGGCAATATAATGACCGGTTGCTAAATCCCCTCCTGATTGAGCGATAATTCCAATAAGATTATAATTTGCGTTTTCATTTTTTATATCTTCTGATAGATAATTTTTCAAATTTAAGTTTGAAATCGGGAAAGTAATATCAGTTGTGTTTTTTGTTAAATCTGGATTAAATCGTTTTAACTGAATTATTAAATATTTGGGTAAATCTGAGACTTTGTATTGTTTTTGTATTCCACCTTCAAGAGTTTCTTTTGCAAAAAAAGAATCTAAACAGCCTGATAATTGGTTGCCTGTTATTTCTACTGAAAGATTTGTTGTCATTTCACTTAGGCCATCCCAACTAACATCATTTTGTGTCATTTGGCTACTTAAAGTTGTGTAAATTAAATTTTTTAATTCATTTTTTAATTCTTCATTATTCTTTTTAAGATCTTCATCTGTTAGATGTGATAATAATTGCATTAAAAATTCATGCGCGTCTTCTTGTTGAAATCTGTTTTCATCTATTTGCTTGTTTAAATCAAATTTTTCCCTAGTTGTATTGCAAAAAGATTGAGGTTCAAAAAAATCTGTTTGGTTTTCTTTATAATTATTTATCAGGTCAATATATTCTTTCGAAATTGAGTTTTTTTTGTATTTATTTATATTTTGGGTAATTAAATTATTGAGTTCATCCAGGCTAAATAAACATTGCAGAGTTGAATTCATAAAACATGTATTGCCCAAATTCTCTAAACCGACAATTTTGTTTGACGCATTTGTGCTGGTAAACAAAAAAGCCAACAAAATAAAACATTTTATTTTCATATTTCTCTCCTTTTAGATTGATGAATATCTACAAATTTAAAGAGTAAGTACCCAACTAATCAATTAATTGTAAATATTTATTGTAATATGGAACTTTCTTTTGCTATTTTCTAAAAAAAGAAAAAATAAATAAAGGGGGAGATTATGAAGATCTTTTTTATTTTATTTTTGTTTTTTATCTCAGTTTTATTTCCAATAAATATTTTCCCTGTTGATAAAGAAGAGATTGTTTTTATGTTAAACGACAATCAGCGATCTTTGACAGATGAAGAGTTTGATTTAACAAGAAAAGAATTTGAAGGTATACCGTTTGAAGCATTTGTAATAAATGGTGATGCAAAGCTATTATTTTTTCCTATCCTTTTTCGAAAATTTTTAAAATTATTTGTTTCGAATAATAGGGATTTGGTAAATAGCAAAGGAAACACTTTGTTACACATGGCAGCTTTTTTGTGTGAAGAATGGTGTGTAAAGTTGTGTTTGTTTTATGGAATTGATGTAAACGTTAAAAATAAAGTTGGAGCAACGCCGTTGGATTTTGTTCTTTCAATTGATAATAATTATGAAACGGCTAAATTACGTTTAAAAATAGCAAAAATTATTAGATCGCATGGTGGCAAAAAAAACTGCGAATTATCTAATTTATCCGACATAATTGAATAAAGATTTAATTTCTTTAGAAACTTCTTTTTGTGCGTTATTAAGAGATTTAAAAAAAGATTTTTGTACTATTTTATAAAACTAGGAAAGAAAAAATAAATTTCTTTTTTTGAGGTTTGTGGTGAATCAGAACCATGAACCGCGTTTTTTTCTATATCTGTTCCAAAAAGATTTCTCAAGCTATTTTCTTCAGCTTCTTCCGGGTTCGTTGAGCCCATTAATTTACGCCACTCTTCGATAGCGTTTTCTTTTTGTAAAACCATCACAACAATTGATCCGGAAGTCATGTAATTTACTAAGTTTTTAAAAAATGGTTTATTTTTATGAACGGAATAAAAACTTTCTGCTTGTTTTGGTGTTAATCTTAATTTTTTTATTTTTATTATTTCAAAATTTTCATTTTCAATTCTATCTATAATTTTTCCGGTCTTTTTTGATTGAACCGCGTCAGGTTTGACTATTGCCAAAGTGTATTCAATATTTTTAGCTTTATCTTTTGATGAGAAAATATGATTTGTAAAATAGATGTCAATTGTAACTAATGTTATAGCAAGAACTATTACGCCTATTAAAATTTTCGTTTTCATTTTAGATTTTTTACCCAATTAACGATTTGAGCTTTAATGTTTTTTGTTTTTTCTCCACCACCTTGAATTAAGGTTTCGCTTCCTCCGCCTTTTAATCGCAATTCTTTTTTTAAAAAATTAGAAAGATCGTTGAGATTTATTTTCTTTTCAAAGTTTTTACTTAAATAACAAACGAAATTTATTTTATCTTTTCCTGAAATTAAAAAGAAAAAGGCCGGTTTTGTTTTTTCGATCTCTGTTGCGATTTGCTTTAATTCAACGTTGTTTAAGTCCGGGAGTTCCAAAAATAAAAATGGTAAATCGTTAATTTGTTCTATTTGTGTTGCCCATTGTGGAATTTGGGTTTTAAGAAGTTGTTTTTTTAGTTGTTTGATTTCTTTTAATGAGTTTTCAAAGTTTTCTTGTTGTTTTTCTACCGCTTCAATTATTTTTTGTTGTTTTACTTTGAATTTTTCAGATAATTTTTTGTTTGTGTCAAAATTTTCCTGGAAAATTCTAATTGCTTCAGATCCCGTTGTTCCTGTTAGTCTTCGTACACCGGAAGCAAGCGCCATGTCACTTAAAAGTTTAAAACATCCAATATCTCCGGTTCTCTTAACATGTGTTCCTCCACAAAGTTCTGTTGAAAAACCTGGAATTTGAATTACACGGACATTTTCCGGATTATATTTTTCTCCAAAAAATGCCATTGCCCCGGCCTCTTTTGCTTTTTCAAGTGTTGTATTAAATATTTTTAATTCGAGATTTTCCTGAATTTTGTCGTTTACCAGTTTTTCAATTTGGTTAATTTGTTCTTTTGTTAAAGCTTCATGATGTGTTATGTCAAAACGCAAAACTTTATCGTTTACAAATGAGCCGGCCTGTTTTATTTGTTTGCCAACAATTTGAATCAATGCCGCTTGTAGCATATGTGTTGCTGTATGATTTTTCATTGTGTTTAGTCGCGCGTAATAATCAACAACGCTGCGCGCGATATCACCAACTTTAATTTTATCATCAGCTTCAGTTTTTATTTTTACAGCAATAACTTTATTATTTTTATAAAATTGAATAATTGGATACGTTTTTTCATTAATTGTTATCCATCCTGAATCACTAATCTGTCCACCGGATTCAACATAAAAAGGTGTTTGTTCTGTTATTATCCAAAGATCTTGGTTTTCAGGAAGAGTAAAAATAACTTTACTTTTGTTTTCTAGTTCGTCATGGCCGGTAAACTTATTTTTTATATTTTCGGGTATTTTTTTTTCCAATTTATTTTCTTCCTCTTTTTGTATTTTTTTACCGGATTGTTTTTGTTGTTTTTTCATTTCCATTTCAAACCCGTCTGTATCAACATCAAAACCTTGTTCTTTTGCCATGAGTATTGTTAGCTCTAATGGAAAGCCATAAGTATCGTAAAGTTTGAATGCCTGTTGCCCTGTCAGTGCATTAACTCCTTCTTTTTTATTGATATCAAAATATTTTAGAAAAATATTTTGACCCTGAATTAAATTTTCTGAAAAGCGTTCAATTTCAGATGTTAAAACTTTAAAAATAAGTTCTTTGTTCGTTTCAAGTTCCGGATAAATTGATCCCATTATTTTTACAAGCTCTGTTGAAAGAGCCGGAAAAAGTTTTTTATTATCTGAAAGTTTTTGAGCAAAAAGAGCTGCTCGTCGAATGATTTTTCTTAAAACATAACCACGGCCTTCGTTTGAAGGCATACAGCCATCAGCAATAAGTAGTGAGCATGCTCTTACATGATCCGCGAGAACATTGAAGGCGGCTTTAGTTTTATTTGCGCTTTTTGCGTAAGTTTTTTTGGTTAGTTCTTCGATTTTTTTTATTAAATCTTGGAATGTGTCAATTTCAAAAAGAGATGATTTGTTTTGTACAACCATACAAAGACGTTCAAAACCCATTCCTGTATCAACGCCTTTTTGTTTTAATGGTTTTAATTCACCGTCTTCTTGTTTGTTGTATTGCATAAAAACAAGATTCCAGATTTCAACAAAGCGTTTGCAGTCGCAGGAAGGGTCACAATTTTTATTTTTACAGCTTTTATCTTTGCCAAGATCCATATGAATTTCCGCGCATGGTCCACATGGTCCGGTATCCCCCATTTGCCAAAAGTTTTCTTTTTCACCTAAGCGGTAAATTTTTTCAGGAGAAATTCCAATTTGTTTATTCCATATTTCATACGATTCATCATCTGTTGTAAAAACAGAAATAACTAATTTATCTTCAGGCAGTTTCATTTCTTTTGTTAAAAATTCCCAGGCATATTTTATTGCTTCTTCTTTGAAATAATCACCAAAAGAAAAATTCCCCATCATTTCGAAAAATGTTAAATGCTTATTTGTAAAACCCACTTGATCCAGGTCATTATGTTTTCCACCGGCTCTGACGCATTTTTGAATAGAGGTTGCTTTTTTGTATGTTCTTTTTTCTTTTCCTAAAAAAACATCTTTAAATTGATTCATACCGGCGTTTGTAAACAGAAGTGTTGGATCTTGTACCGGAATTAAAGATGAACTGGGAACAATTGTATGACCATTGTTTTTGAAAAAATTTAAAAACTTTGCGCGAATTTGAAGAGAATTCATTTTTTATCCCTGGATAAAATTAAATATAGCTTATATAAAACAGGATCATGATACCATTTTTGCTGTTAGCAGCCAATAGGAACTTTATTTTTAAGATTTTAAATATAAAAATATAAAAATTTAATACTTAAAATTATAATTATTGAAAAAATCGCGGCCAAAATATCATCAAACATAATTCCAAAACCGGAGTTGAATTTTTTTTCTACTTTTCCAATAAATGGAATTTTTGTGATATCGAAAAAACGGAATAAAGCAAACGCTAAAATGTAAGAGTAAATTGTTTTGGGCGCGAAAAATAAAACCAAAAACATTCCACAAACTTCATCTATTACAACGCAAGATGGATCGTCTATATGAGATTTCTTCGCGAATTTTCCGGATGTGAATACCCCTAAGATAAACATTAAAGTTAATAAAAAAGAACCGGATGAAATGGATATTTCAGGCATAAAAAACAAAGCTGCGCAAGTTATAAAGCTTGCGAATGTTCCGGGACTAATGGGAAAGTAACCAATGTAACTAAAGGTAGAAATAAATTCATAAAGTTTATTACTTTGTTTGAGGTAAACTAATCCGGAATAAACTGTAATTAGCGCGGCAATATAAAAAGCTGTTATTGCGCAATTAAAAGATATTTGAGTTAGCATTGGATTATTTATAAAAGTTGAAACTAACATGTATAAAAGGATTAGATATATCGACGCGAATTGTATTCCTGTTTTTAATTTTCCTATATACAAAGTATTTAATTGTTTTCCTTTTAAAAATTCTGTAATTCTTAGAAATGTTATTAAAAATTCTCGAAATGTTATTAAAATTACCGGCCAGAAGGGTATTATTTTTAGAATTGCAAAAGAAATAAAGACTGAAGATAATAAAATTTTATCCGCCAAGGGATCTAAAAAAGTTCCAAGTTTTGAAACTGTTTTGTAACTACGGGCTATTTTCCCGTCAAAAAAATCGGTTATTGCCGCGACTGTTAGAATTACCGTAGCTCCAATAAGATAGTTTCCACCCCAAATTGCCATGATAATGAATATCGGAGAAAGTATAATTCTTAAAGTCGTGACTAAATTAGCTAAGGTTAAAATATTTTTCATTTTATTTTGATAAAACTTTGATAAATGGTTATAAATGTATTTTTACGAACAATCGAATTAAATAATTTAATTATTGGGCTTTGAAGATAATAATGTACAGAAAAAACATTTATTTTCTATTTTTATTGGTATTTACAAGATTATCCTCATTTAATGCTATTCAGAATCAATCACTAGTGATGATTGATCCTGCCGGTCACGCGAAAAATGTAGGACGTCGTTTAGTTGAAAGTTATGAACGAGGGGAAACATTTAAGTTTGCGGAAAAATTAAAAGACGCGTTAAATGAAAAATATGGGGTTCGTTCGGTTCTTACGCGCTTTCCCGGAGAAGAAATAATTGATCTTCAAAACGCGTCTTTCGCGAATAGATTACAAGTTACTTTTTATTGCAGTTTACATATTTACCGTGAGTCAAGCGTAAAACCCAAAATTTATATTTATCATTTGGTTTATGATCCAATTGTTGATTTGGCCAAAAGAACGATTGATGAGTTACTATTTGTACCAATTCATCAGGCTCATTTTGCGAATATTGGTACAACTGTATTTTTTGGTAAAAGAATGAAAGAGATTTTATCTCAATCAGACTATCAAAAACAATTTGATTTTTATGGCCCTTATGGTATTCCTTTTAAGCCGCTGGTCGGAATAACGGCTCCCGCTATTGGAATAGAGGTTGGAATAGACCAAGAAGATAAGTGGCAAAATTTAGTAGATCCCCTTGTTGAAAGTTTGTGTTTTTTAGGGCATAATCCGTTTGTTTAGTATCTATTTTTTGTCGTAGGTTTATTTTATGAATTTTTTAAAATAAGGGTACATAATGTTTTGGATAGTTGAGCCGGCAATAGTTCCTTATTTTTGGCTAACCTTGGCTATATTATTTCTTTTCGCTGAGCTTGGTACTCCCGGGCTATTTATTTTTATAGCATTTTCAGTTGGATTTTTTATTTCCGCGGTTACCGCTTTTTTTGAGGCTTCGTTTGTTGTTCAATGTTGGACCGCTTTAATTAGTTCAATTTTAGCGTTTACTATTTTGAAATATTTTTTTGCGTCAAAAATAAAAAACGCGGTTACAGAAGATACAAATACTGACGCTCTTACCGGTAGAAAAGGCGTTGTTGTTAAAATTGTTGAACCCAATAAAAAAGGCCAAGTAAAAATTGGCGGCGAAATTTGGTCTGCGATTTCGCAAGATAATATGATTTTGCAAACGGATGAAGTTATTAAAGTTCTCCGTGTTGTGGGTAATAAGTTAATTGTTCGCAAATTATAATTTAGGAGTTTTATTATGATCACATTTACAAATATGTTTTTTCCTTTTTTTATCTTTTTGTTTCTCTTTGTTTTAGTTGTTTTAATTAAAGCCACTTATTTAGTAAAGCAAGCGGAAGTAATTCTCATTGAACGCTTAGGTAAGTTTAGTAAAGTTTTAAAATCCGGACTTAATTTTGTTATTCCGTTTGTTGATAGCCCAAGAAATTCTCTTTGGACTTTTGTAAAAGAAGATCCAAGAGGTAAAGGTTATCACTATCGTTACACGGAAAACGTTGTAAAAATTGATTTACGTGAATCTGTTTATGATTTTCCTAAGCAAAATGTTATTACAAAAGACAATGTTTCAATGGAAATTAACGCGTTGCTTTATTACCAAATAACAGATCCAATAGCCGCTGTTTATGAAGTTTCAAATTTACCGCAAGCAATAGAAAAGCTTACGCAAACTACATTGCGTAATGTTATTGGTTCTATGGATTTAGATGAAAGTTTAAGTTCTCGTGATCAAATTAACGAAAAATTAAGAATTATTCTTGATGACGCGACAGATAAATGGGGTGTCAAGGTTAACCGTGTTGAACTGCAAGAGGTTAATCCTCCAAACGATATTCGTGTAGCAATGGAAAAACAAATGAGAGCTGAACGTGATAGACGCGCTTTAATTTTAGAAGCTGAAGGTGAAAAAGCGGCCGCTGTTTTGAACGCTGAAGGTGTAAAATTAGCAAGAATTACTAAAGCTCAAGGTGAAGCGGAAGCTAGAATTTTGGTTGCTGATGCTGAATCAAAAGCTATTCAAGTTGTTCAAAAGGCTGTTCCCGGTACGGATCCATTACCATATCTTGTCGCTCTTAATTACATTAAGGCGTTACCTGAAATAACAAAAGATAAAACGGGTAAATTAATTTTAATGCCTTATGAGGCAAGTGGACTTATGGGATCATTAGCAACAATTAAAGAATTATTTAATCAAACTAAATAAATAGATTCTTGATAAAAACAACAGGCTCTGGAATTTTAATTCCAGAGCCTGTTGTTTTTAATGTTAATTAGGATTTTGTAAATTTAGGATTTATAGATGTTTTTAAATAAATATTTATGTTTTCTTTTTTATATTTTCTTTAGTTTTTCTATATTAATAGCTGACGAAAACGATATTAGTGATTCATCTATTGATTTTGATAGTATTCAAAAAATTATAGATGATATTTCTGAGTTAACGCAAAGACATACAATTTTGCCATATTTGACTGACGGCATGTTTATTGCGACAGAACAGAATCATCCTGAATTGCACGGTCTAGTTGGTGGCATTTGTGAAAAGCTTGAGATTACAAAACCATTAATTTTTATCCACGTTGGCAGTAACATCAAAAAGTTAGCTAAAAAGTTTACGGGTGGATTGCTGAGTGATTCAACTTTAAATACTTTTGCGTATGGTGGGGTTATTCCAAAGACGAATAAAACAATAGGAATTATTTGTTTTGGTTTAGATACGTTAAAAAATAGAAATAAAAATGATCTTGAATGTATAATTGCTCATGAGCTTTCTCATTTAAAATATAATCATATTCCAATTAAAATAGCGTTAAATTTTATTTTGTTTTCAGGTTTTATTAGTTTACTTTTTAATAATGATATTGGAAATACGTTGTTCAGTGGTAAGGCCTTTTCTCTTTTTGCATTATCGTCAGATTTAGCTTCTTGTAATTTTTCCTTATATGATAAATTTGCTTTATCTGTTCAAAACTTTTTATTAAGGATTATTAGCTTTGGTTTTGCGCAAAGGATTGATGAGTGTAGTTGCTTTTTTGATGAATGTCATAAAACCGGTTCATTCTCTGTTGTTTTCCCTGGAGCTTTTGCTTTTTTTAACAGTTGGTTTTTACGTCTTAGTGAAAAGCGGGCTGATTTATCTGCTGTTGAAGTTTTGGATAATGAAGATCAAATGATTCAATATCTTGAAAATTTGTCTGATGGTTCTGATAAAAGCAATAACAGATTGATGGCCTTTTATGAATGGTTGAAGAAAAATCTTAGTTTGCCTTTTTTAGGTGTTCATCCAACATTGAAACAAAGAATAAGATATTTACATGCATTTGATGATAAAACTTCTTGATGTTATTTTTAAGTTTCTTGTTATACAAAATTAAAAAAATTGAAAAAACGAAAGTCTTTTATGATTGATAAAAAAACTATTGAAGAAATGAAAAATAAACTTGTTGAAGTTTATGATCCGCTAGAAATTTATCTTTTTGGTTCTTATGCGTGGGGAAATCCAACCGAGGATAGCGATTTGGATTTTTTTATTGTTGTTGATAAGGCGGAAAAAAACCGACATAAAATGCTTGTTGATGGACATCGGGCTTTGTGGAATTTTGATGTTGCTAAAGATATTATTGTTTATACAAAAGATGAATTTACAGATAGAGTCAACGATTTAACTACTCTTGTATATAAAATTAAGAGAGAAGGAAGAGTTGTTTATGCAAAAGCATAAAATA
This sequence comes from bacterium, assembly GCA_030605785.1. Classification (GTDB taxonomy): domain Bacteria; phylum Babelota; class Babeliae; order Babelales; family JAUWHS01; genus JAUWHS01. The sequence goes on along the minus strand of JAUWHS010000089.1, from coordinate 1,211 downwards.
ATTATTTATTGTTTATGTGTTCCAATTTTTTATGATAACTAATCGCGAAATGATGAGTGTAATCGCGCAACGCAATTAAAGTTTGTCCGACAAAAGTTTTTAAATTTAGTTTTTTCCCATTTGGTAATTTATCTGAAAAAATGGTTTCTTCTTGTTTTGCAAGAGCCGCAAATTCAATTTCAGGAAGTAAATCTTTAACAGCGTTAAGCTGCCCTTTTCCACCATCAATTAAAATTAAATCCGGCTTTTCATTTAACCTATTGATAAAACGTCTTTTAACTATCTCTTTTAAGCAAGCGTAATCATTTTGTGTCGCGACTGTTTTAATTTTAAAACGTCTGAAGTTGTTTTTATCCGGTTGACCATCTTTAAATCTAACGCATGAACCAACCATAAACATTCCTTGTTTATGAGAAATATCAAAACAATCAATTGTGTGAACTTCGTGGGATAATTTTAAAAATTGTTGCAAAGATTTGCTTAAAGTTTTTTCTTTTTTGATTTCTTGTTCGGCTTTTATTTGCGCTAATTTAATTAAATTAAAAAAATAACCAGTTTCAGGTTTTATAATTTTAACATCAATTTTGTGATGCCATTTTTGTAAAAATTGTTCCAGTAAATTTTTTTGTTCGCTTTCAATTTCAAAATTAACAAGAATTGTTGTTGGGCTTGTATGAGTTTGATAATAGCTTTGAAAGTATTCAAGAGGGTTCTTGGGGGGATAAAAAACATATTGTTTTTTTAATGACGTTTCTTTTTCCCTAAATAAAAACAGCGTTTTTTCATTTTTATTTAAACAATTATTGTTCAAACAATAATTGTTTAAAATCCAAATATCTTTGGTTGTTAAATCGGTTAATCTGTTTTTCGCGACATCTGTTTCAAGAGATGTAAAAACACTTTTAAACGCAAATAGATATTCATTTAATTCTTTTGATTTTTCAAATTCTAATTTTTGATTGTGTTTTTCAATTTCTGTCTCAAGATATTTTAAAAATTTATTATGTCCCTGTTTTAACGATTTTTTCGCGAGTTCTAATTTTTCTAAGTATTTATTTTGATCAAAATCTTTTCTGCAATTTCCGGAACAAATTCCCATGTGATAGTAAAGACAACCCTGATCGATTTTTTGTTTGCAAAGTTTTAATTTAAAAGTTCTAATTAAAAAATTATACACTTTTCTTGCATGCGATTTTTCAATAAACGGACCG
>JAUWHS010000101.1 GCA_030605785.1 bacterium | reverse complement strand
CTTGTTTATCTTGGTGAGGTTTTTATTTTATTGTCTTTATTGTTTGTTTTAACTTTGCTTATTTATTCGTTATTTGGATTTATATATAAAGATTGGAAAAAAAGTTCACTATTTGTATCGGTAGCTTTAATTGTATTTTATGGATTTCATTTTTTTTCAAATGCTTATTTGGTTCCAATCGCAAGATTTACAGAACAATATTTTTATAAATTTCGGGTTAGATATTTTTTAGTCTTAGCTATTTTATTACTTATTTTTATTTTTTATATAATTTTAAGAACCAAAAAAATTCCCACATTTTTAACTCGTTTTTTAATTATACCTTTGATAGCCATATACATTTATTTTTTTCTGGCCGTTTTACCTTTAGCTTCTACGCTTAATCATGAAAAATGTAAATGGGATGAGCAGCGGGAAAAAATTTTAAATAAACATTTATCTGAATTCGCGATACCAAAAAATAGGCAAGATTTGCCCGATGTTTATTACATCATTTTAGATATGTACACTTCTGAGAAAATTTTAAAACAGGATCATGATTGGGATATTTCCTGGTTCATCAAAAAATTAAAGGACAAGGGTTTTTATGTTGCTCAAAATAGTTTTAGCAATTATGGAAATACAGCGCTTTCAATTTCCAGTTTTTTAAATATGAATTATCATGATCACATGGATTTAAATGTTATTTTTGGTTTTGGTCTTTATAAAATGAAATCTAATGTCGCGGTGAAATTTTTTGAAAACTTGGGTTACAACTATATTCATGCCGGCGCGAGTTCTTTATTTACTTGTGTTCCTTTCAATAGTAAAAAGTATGCGCCTTCTTTTAAAAACTCATTTAAAAATTCTATTTATAGGCTTTTACGACCATTTGGATATTTGTCTGTTGTTTTTGGTTGTTGGTCTATTTTAAATTATTATTGGCTTGATTCTGAATTCTATCGACATTATTTGGCCGGTCTAAAATCATTTTCTGACTTAGAGAGTTCGATTAATGAAAAAGGTCCAAAGTTTGTTTTTGCGCATGTTATGTGTCCTCATGGTCCTTATGTTTTTGATAAAGATGGAAACTATTGTGGTGTCGGTAAAGCTGACGAAGAGTACGCCTATGCTCATCAAGTTGAGTTCGCGAGTAAAAAGATTGATAAAATTTTGGATAAAATTTTAAGTAAACCGGGTAAAAAACCAATTATCATTTTAAAAGGTGATCATGGTGTTTCACATGTTGATATGATTTTGAGTGAAAAAGCAGGTGTTTGTTTAGTCGATCTTCCAAAAAGAGCTCATGAAATGTTTCCAATTTTAAACGCTTTTTATTTTCCGGATAAACAAGGTAATGAAATTATTTATGATTCGATTTCGCCGGTTAATGAATTTAGGTTAATTTTTAATAAGTATTTTGGAACAAATTTTGAGCGTTTAAAAGATTCTTCTTTTTTTGGTCCGGATACATCCGGAAAATTTACTTGCATAGATAGTTTTAAAAATTGAGAAAAGTAGAGGGTTTTATGAAGAAAAATAATTCGCGCGTAAAAAAATTACGTGTAAATAATTTACGAGTAAATAATTTACGAGATATTCCGGTGATGATTCTAGCAGGAGGTTATGGTACACGTTTGCGTGAGGAAACGGAATATCGTCCAAAACCAATGGTGCCAATTGGAGGTAAACCAATTTTGTGGCACATCATGAAAATGTATTCACATTACGGTTTTTATCGTTTTATTATTTGTCTTGGTTATAAAGGTGAAATGATAAAAAATTATTTTTTAAATCATAAATATCAGGGAATTGATTTTTCAGTTAATACAAAAACAGGAAAAATAATTGAGCATCAAATTAATGAAGAAGAATGGGAAATAACTTTAGTTGATACAGGTCAAGATTGTTATACCGGAGCGCGGGTTGCTCGCGCGGCAAAATATGTAGATACTGATAGTTTTTTATTAACTTATGGTGATGGTCTTTGCGATGTTGATATTGAAAAGACAATAAAGTTTCATGAGTCACATGGAAAAATCGCGACGTTAACAGGTGTTAACGTTTTTTCACGTTTTGGAAATTTAATTGTTGATGGTGATACGGTTACATCTTTTGCGGAAAAAAAATTAATTGAAGATGAATGGATTAATGGCGGTTTTTTTGTTTTGCAGCGTGATTTTTTGAAATATCTTTCAACTGAACCAAAATGTGTTTTAGAAAAAGAACCTCTTTTTAATTGCGCGAATGATAATCAACTTATGATTTATAAGCATAAAGGTTTTTGGCAGTGCATGGATACTTTTCGTGAGCAACAAATGTTGGAAGAGATGTGGCAAGATGGAGCTCCATGGAAAGTTTGGAAAAAGGATAATGTTTTCAGCGCGGCTGTTCGAAGTAAGCAAATGCAGGTAAATTTATGAAGAAAAACTACTGGAAAGATAAAAATGTTTTTATAACCGGTCCGACCGGCTTACTTGGTCCCTGGTTAATAAAAGAATTATTAAAACAAAACGCGAATATTTATGTTTTGATTCGTGACTTTGTTCCCAAATCCCTTTTTTATTCAGATGGTTTAGATAAAAAAGTTAACGTAGTTATTGGTGACCTTTTAGATATTTCATTATTGCAAAGAATTTTAAACGAATTTGATATTGATTCAGTTTTTCATCTTGGCGCGCAAGCGATTGTTGGAATCGCGAATCGTGGACCAATTTCTACTTTTAAATCTAACATTCAAGGTTCGTGGAATCTTTTAGAGGCGTGTCGACTTTCACCTTGGGTAAAAAGAATTGTTGTCGCGTCAAGTGACAAAGCTTATGGCGCGCAAAAAGTTTTACCTTACAAAGAAGATGCTCCAATGATGGGTCGACATCCTTACGATGTTTCAAAAAGTTGTACCGATTTAATTTCGCAAACTTATTTTCATACTTATAAACTTCCTGTTTGTGTAACTCGTTGTGGTAATTTTTTTGGAGGCGGAGACCAACATTTTAATAGAGTTATTCCCGGAACAATAAAATTAGTTTTAAATAATCAAAGACCAATTATCAGATCAAATGGTTTATTTATTCGTGACTATATTTATGTGCGCGATGTTGTTGACGCATATTTAACGTTGGCAGAGAAAATGGAAGATGAAAAAATTGTTGGTCAATGTTTTAATTTTAGTACTGATCAACCGTTTAATGTAATTGAAATTGTTGATGAAATTTTAGATGTGATGAACGTGAAACATTTAAAACCGATTATTCAAAACCGGGCAAGTAACGAAATTCCTGAGCAACATCTTTGCTCGCAAAAAGCGCGTGATTTACTTGGTTGGAAACCTAAGTATGGTGTCAAAACCGGTTTGCGAGAAACAGTTGAGTGGTATAAGAAATTTTTTAATCAAGCGCATTTAGCATTCGCAGATAATCTTTCTGGCTTTCATAAACCATTGATGAAATAAAATTAATAAATGGTTTATCGTCTAATTCAGGTTTTATTTGCGTTTTTTTTATTGTGTTTATGTAATCATTACGCAAAATTGGTGGAATAATTATAATTGGATAACCCTGCTGCAGTAGAGCTAAATTCATTAATAATCTGGCGCATCTGCCGTTGCCATCAATAAATGGATGAATTGTTACCAGTTCTTTGTGAATGAGCGCTGCGAATTCAACCGGATTTTTAGATTTTTTTAATATCGGTAAACTATCTACAAACTCATTCATCATGTAAGTAATGTTTTGTGGTCTTGGTGGAATAAAATCTGTACCTGTAATAAATACTTGATCTTTCCTGTATTTTCCGGCTTGTTTTATATTTATTCGATAATAAAAAAGTTTGTGTAATTTTAAGATGTCTTTTTCAGAGATGCTTTCGTGTTTTATAAGCCTATACATTAAATCATATGAATCACTGTGTCCGGAGACTTCGTAATGATCTCTTAGTGGTTTTCCTCCAATTGTTATTCCTTCTTCTATAATGATTTTCGTTTCTGTTTCGGTTAAAGAATTACCTTCTAACGCGTTACTCGAATAAGTTAATCTAATTTTGAAATATTCTTTTAGTTCTTTTAGTTCTCTTGGTTTTAGTGGACGGAATTGATTTATTTCTTTTTGAAGTATTTCTGTTTTTTTTATTTTATTTTCATACATAGTATCAACATAAAATTATTTAAGAGCATTATTAAAAAATAGATTTTTGTCCTGTTTCTAGATCTGTGATTTTTTGTTTAACAAAATCGAATATTTTTTGCGCTTGTTCTAATGTTAAAGTTGCTTTGTCTTTATCAGGGATTAATAGATCATCTGGATATCTAAATTCGATTGCAAATGGTTTTAAACGTCCTGCTGTCTCGGTTAGCTTTATAAAGCTATTGTCAAAAGCGCTACATAAATCGACTAAAGCAACAAGATCATGAGTTTTTTTAATTTTTTGATTATGAAATGCGAGAAATGCTTTTAATATTTTCTCTGCGCATTGTTGGCAGTGATAAACTGCAGTAATGTATATTTTCACATTTATTAGTTCTTTGGCTGAAATTAAATCGAAATTAGCGAATTCTACCCAGTCTTTATGACTTGGCATATATTATTTCTCCCTCATTTTTTATTTTGTAACATAATCTAGTTTTGTCTTTTGATTTTTCATCAAATTCTTGACTTGTATAAACAATAATATCATTTGATACGCATAATCCGGCCAATGATATGTATCCTGGAACTGGGCGTTCATATTGGTCTTTATCTGTTTTTTCAACAACTATCATAAGATCTAAGTCGCTATCTTCAGTTGGGTCTCCCCATGCATAAGATCCAAATAAATAAATTTTTAATGGATCATATACTTTGACTAGTCTCTTTTTTACCTCATTAATTTTTTGTTTGCTTATCATTGTTCTGTTCCTGTCTAAAGTTAATTAATTTTTTTATTCAATGAAAATGATTCTAAATGCTTTTTTTGCAAAAAACAATAAACTGATAAGGTTCCTTTGATGTTTATAGTTTAAGAGAGTTGTATGACAAAATATTTAGTAACAGGTGGAACCGGTTTTATCGGTTCAAACATTGTTCGAGAGTTAGTAAATAAAAATAAAGAAGTTTTTTTGATAACTGAAAAAAATACAGATTTATGGCGAATCAAAGATCTTTTAAATTCTATTTCAATTCATGAAGTTGATTTAACCAATTTTGAAAAAATAAAAGAAATTGTTTCAAAAATAAAACCACAAATTATTTTTCATTTAGCCGCAGTTGGAGTTAATCCGAATTTTAAGAATTTAAAACTTTTATTTGATGTCAATTTTTTCGGTACTGTTAATTTATTAAAAGCATGTGAAGAAGTTGGATTTGATTGTTTTATAAATACTGGAACATCATCAGAATATGGAATAAAGAAAACAGCAATGAGAGAAGATGACATTTTGGAGCCGATGGTTGATTACGCGATTTCAAAAGCAAGTTCTACAATGTATTGTTGTAAAGTTGCAAAACTAAAAAAATTACCAATTTACACCGTTCGTCCATTTAACGTTTATGGTGATTTTGAACATCCACACCGTCTCATCCCGGCAATTATGATTAATTATTTAAAAAATAAACCAATCAATTTATCTAATCCAAAATTTGTTCGCGATTTTATTTATGTAAAAGATGTTGTTAATTTTTATTTAAATTTAAGCGAACAAAAACCAAAAGAATATGTTTTTAATATAGGAACAGGGATTCAAAATAGCCTGCTTGATGTTGTAAAAACGTTTGAATCAATTATTAATGAAAAATTAAATATTAATTGGGGCGCTTCTGATCCTCGGCCTTGGGAAGTTAGTTGTTGGTATGCTGATATTAATAAGACAAAAAAAGTTTTAAATTTTAAACCGGAATTTGATTTAAAGGATGGTCTAAAAAAATCATTTGATTGGTTTAAACAAAATTTGAGTTTGTATAATGTATAAAAAAATTTTAGTAACAGGTGGAGCCGGTTTTTTAGGTTCCAATTTATGTGAAAAATTAATTAATCTCGGGCACGAAGTTATTGGTTTAGATAATCTTTATACCGGTAATTTAAAAAACTTAGAAAGTTTACTTTCAAATAAAAAGTTTCAATTTATTCAACATGATATTGAAGAAAAAATTAATTTAAAAGTTGACTGGATTTTTAATTTAGCTTGTCCGGCTTCTCCGCCTCATTATCAAAAAAATCCAATTAAAACTACAACAACAAATGTTATCGGTTCGCTCAACATGCTTGAGTTAGCTAAAAAAAACAATTCTGTAATTTTTCAGGCTTCAACAAGTGAAGTTTATGGTGATCCGCAAATCCATCCGCAACCGGAAAGTTATCGAGGAAGTGTTAATCCAATTGGAATTCGCGCTTGTTACGACGAAGGCAAACGTTGCGCGGAAACTCTTTTTTTTGATCACAATCGAATGTTTGGCACAAAAATAAAAGTAGCCAGAATTTTTAATACTTATGGTCCGAACATGGATTCGGATGATGGAAGAGTTGTAAGTAATTTTATTGTGCAGGCGTTACAAAATAAACCGTTAACAATGTATGGCGATGGAACGCAATCGCGGTCTTTTTGTTATGTTGATGATTTGATTGATGGCTTTATCGCGATGATGAATTCGGATGAAGATATTAAAGGTCCAATTAATTTAGGTAATCCTGATGAATTTACATTACTTGAACTTGCAGAGTTAGTTTTAAAATTAACAGGGAGTTCTTCCAACAATAATTGTTCTAACAATTATTGTTATTCCAAAATAGTTTTTCAAAATTTGCCGTCCGATGATCCTACGAGAAGAAAACCGGATATAACTTTGGCTAAAAAGTTACTAAATTGGGAACCGAAAATTAAATTGGAACAAGGTTTAATTAAAGCGATTGAATATTTTAAATCTTTTTCGAAAGAAAAAAATGAAAATAATAGCGTCAGCCGGTGGCAGGTTTAACGCGTTTTACCAGGTTGAAAATTTAGTTAAATTTGGCGCTCTCCAAAAATTTTATACTGTCAGTTATTGCAAAACAGATAAAAATAAAATTCCACGAAACCTTGTTAAAAACGCGCCGGTCTTTGAACACATTGGAAGAGCATGGAAATTTTTGCCTGCTTTTGTGAATGAAAAACTCGCGTGGAATGTTGTCAAAGATAATCTTTTTGATTTTTGGGTAAAAAGAGAATTAAAAAAAGTTGATAAATTTGATCTTTTTGTTGGTTGGTGCAATTTTTCTTTACATTCAATTCCGGTCGCGAGAAGCAAAGGCGCGAAAATAATTTTAGAAAGTGGTTCCACTCACATTCAGGAACAATCAAATATTTTACAAAAAGAATACGCAAAGTTTGGTGTTAAATTTAATCCGGTGCATGGAAAAATTCGGGAAAAAGTTTTACGTGAATATGATCTTGCTGATTATATTATGCTTCCTTCAACTTTTGTTTATAATTCATTTTTAAAACATGGAATTGATAGTAAAAAGTTAATTAAAGTTCCATACGGTGTTGAACTTAATCGTTTTTTTGTAAATAAAAAAAAGCCTGAAAAGTTTCGAGTTATTTTTGTTGGAATGGTTGGAATTCGAAAAGGGCTTTATTATTTATTTAAAGCGTGGGAAAAATTAAATTTGCCGGTTGATAAAACAGAACTTTTAATTGTTGGAAAAATTATGCCTGAGTTTCGACATGTTTTATCTAGAGTTAAGTTATCCAAAAATATTAAATTTTGTGACCCTTCAGATCGTGATGAACTCGCGAAACTTTATCAAAGCGCGTCAGTTTTTGTTCATCCTTCAGTTGAAGAAGGTCTTTCGATGGTTCAGGCTGAAGCAATGGCTAGTGGGTTACCGTTAATTTGTACAACAAACACAGGGGGCCAAGATTTAATTGAAGAAAATAAACATGGCTTTGTTATTCCAATTTGTGATGTTGATGCTTTAGCAGAAAAAGTTTCATGGTGTTATAAAAATCAAGATGAATGTTATCAGATGGGTATAGCAGCGCAACAAAAAATTAAAAATCAAACTTGGCAAAATTATGGTAAAAATGTTTTTGCGGAATATAAAAAGATTTTAAAAAAATAAAGCCGCCAAATTTTGTTCGGCGGTTTTATTTTTAAGTTTGAGTTAATAAAGGATCTTTTTTCTCCATTGTTGTATTAAGGATTTATTTTGCGCCATATTTTTTTAATAATTTAACAACTTTTTCGTCTGAATCTTCTTCGAACATTTGCAAGACTGTTTTTTGAGTAATAACGCTTTTAACGTTTGGATCGACGCCTTTGTCTAAAAAATGTTGAATTATTGTTTTATTCTCCATAATAACGGCTGCAAAAAAAGGTTCTGTTTGTTTGCTTACCCAAATGGCCTCTTCAAGAAATTCTTTATTTTTTGCTTGTTCAACCAAATCTTCTGCTATTTTTACAATTTCGTTTGGATTAGTAATTTTTTTACCGGGAATAGCGTTTACATTTGTTGATAAGATATACAAAGAAATTAATATTGTCGTAAGAAGTTTGTTCTTAACTTTCATATATTTTCCCTTTCGAAAATAGAGTTACGTTTAATAAAATTTGCGCTACACTTTTTTGCGTGCACAAATACTAATTTAATTTTTTAAAAAAAGCAAATTTAATGCGAAAAATAAAACAAATTTTAGTTGTTGGTGAATTTAATTCAGATTCAAAAATTTATACTTACGCAACATCTTTTTATAAAGCTTTTAAAAAATTAGGTTATGAAACGTTTCAATTTAATTGTAAGCAAAATTATTTGAAGCTTTTTGGTAACACTCATTATCATTTGCCGGGTGCGTTGCAAAAATTCAATAATTATTTAATTAATCATTTATTAATAAAAAAAGTAAAAACAATTAATCCGGATCTAATTTTCTTTTTAAAAGCAGAAAATATTTATTCAAAAACTATTCAAACAATTATTGTTCTTCCAAAAATAAAAAACAATAAAAATCTTGTTGTTAATTTTTATCCAGATAATCCATTTGTAACCTGGAATGGGAATTCAAATTTAAACGTTTTAAATTCTTTGCCGTTTTATGATTGTTTTTTAATTTGGTCGGAAATGTTAAAACAACCATTAATTTCTGTTGGATGCAAAGATGTTTATTATTTTCCATTTGTTTATGACGCGGAAGTTTTTGAGCGTGATATCAGAATAACAGAAAAAGATAAAAGTCTTTTTTCAAGCGACGTTTGTTTTGTTGGGACATGGGATGAAGAGCGTGAGAAATGGTTGAGCAAACTAATTTTTAAAATGTCCGGGTTGAATTTATCCATCTGGGGTAACATGTGGGATGAAAAATTGTCACAAAATTCTGTTTTAAGAAAACATTTAAAAGGCAAGGCGATTTACAGTGATGATTTATTAAAAGTTTTTCGATGTAGCAAAATTGTTTTAAATTTTATTCGCAAACAAAATATGACTTCGCATAATATGCGTACAATTGAAGTGCCGGCATCACAATCTTTTCTTTTAACCGAACGAACAAAAGAACAAGCTGAACTTTTGTTTACTGAGGGAAAAAATATTGAATGTTTTGCTAATATTGATGAATTAATTAAAAAAATTAACTTTTATTTAACAAATGATTCTCAAAGAAATAAATTAATTGATGCCGGTTTTGAAAAAGTTAAAGAATATGAGATTCAAAAACAGTTAGGAAAGTTTTTGAGTTACATGGAGAAGTTATGAATGCAAATTTACTTTCAGATCAAAAATTAAAACTAATAAAAAATTATTTACAACAAAGCCAAATTTTAGATGTTGGCGCAGGTTTAGGCCATTATTCTAAATGGATTTGTCAAAACTATAGGTCAGTAAAAGTTGTTGCTCTGGATCATATTGAAAGCGAAAGTTTCAAACATTGTGAATTTATAAAAACAGATTTAGAAAAAACTTTATCTTTTCAAGGTGAATCATTTGATACAATTTTAGCTTTTGATGTAATTGAACATATTCAAAATTGTGATCAGTTATTATCTGAAATTTTTAGAGTTTGCAAAAAAGATGGAATTTTAATTGGTTCGGTTCCGCATGACAAAGATGATTTTTTACCAGATTACAATTTAACTTTTTATCACAGGTCTGATGTAACTCATAAAAGATATTATGTAGCGCAAAGTTTAAAAGAAGTATTACGGCGAGCCGGTTTTGAGGTTTTAAAAATCGAAAAATTGGGTGGAGTTAATCCGCAAGTTATATCTGAATTTTTTCCAAATATTTTAAAACCGGTTGTGAAAAAAATGGTAGGTTTGTGTAGACGGATTAAATTGATTGATGCGACAAAGTTAAAATCAGACTTATTTTTTGTGGCGAAAAAGTTATGAAAAAAAAAGCGTTAATAACCGGAATTGCGGGACAGGATGGTTCTTATTTAGCGGAGCTTTTGTTAAATAAGGGTTATGAAGTTCATGGAATTTTACGCAACGAATCAATTGAGAATGCAACGGAGCTTGAAAATTTAAAAAATGTTTTAAATAAAATTATACTGCATCCATGTTCTGTGGATAATCATTCAGGAATTTATAAAATTATAAAAAATGTAAAACCGGATGAATGTTATCATTTCGCGGCAGCAAGTTTTGTGAGTTACTCATTTGATGATGAACATTCAATGATTTCAACAAACTTTAATTCTACGCATTATCTTCTTTCAACGTTAAAAGAAATTGTTCCAAAATGTCGTTTTTATTTTGCTGCTTCAAGTGAACTTTTTGGCAATGCGCAAAGTTCGCCACAAAATGAAGAAACAAAATTTAATCCACGTTCAATTTACGGAATTTCAAAACTTTCCAGTTTTTATGTTGTAAAAAATTATCGTGAACACCATGGAATGTATGCTTGTAGCGGAATAAGTTATAACCACGAATCAGTTCGGCGCGGTAAAATTTTTGTAACAAGAAAAATAACAACAAGTGTGGCTAAAATTTTTTTGGGATTACAAAAAAAACTTGAACTTGGAAATATTGATGCGATTCGTGATTGGGGTTATGCTCCTGAGTATGTTTATGCAATGTGGAAAATGTTAAATAATTCTCATGGTCCAAATGATTATGTTTTGGCAACCGGAATTGGTCACACCGTTCGTGATTTTTTAAAAATAGCATTTGATGTTGTTGGGCTTGATTATAAAAATTATGTTGAAATTAACAAAAGCTTTTTCAGGCCATCAGAAAAAATTCCATTAATTGGAGATCATTCTAAAATAAAAAAAGACTTAAATTGGCAGCCAAAAAAGAAATTTGAAAAAATTATTCAGGAAATGGTTGAAAACGATTTAAATGATTTGGGTTGTAAAAGGAGAGGTGATGAAGCAAATAAGTCAAAAACCAAAGATTGCGATTCTAACGTTACATCCACATAACTACGGTGGTGTTTTATCTTTAATAAAAGTTGTCCATAAATTTTGCCAAAATTATTTTGAACCTAAATTATTCTTTTTAGGTTTTGATTCCAAAATTTCTACAAGCTTAAAAAAAATAAAATTTTTTTCTCAAATAAAAAACACAAACTATTTCGGTTTTGATTCAGTTGAAGTTGGCGCGAAGTGGGCTTTTTGGGAGCCAGGGCATTATCAATTTACAAAATCAAAATGGGTTAGTGTGTTGCAAGATTACGATTATTTTTTTGTCGCGAGTGGAACATGCATTGCCGCGCATCCGTTAACTTTACTTGATAAAAAGTTTGCGGTTTGGTTAGCAACGACTTTTGATGAAGATAGAGCGCAAAGAGTTAATAAATTAAATTTAACAAGAAAGATAATCGATAAATTTTCTTGCGAAAAAATGCGAAAAATTGAAAAAGAAATTTTTAATAAATCGAATTTTATTTTTGCTTTGAGTAATTATACAAAAAAAACGATTGAAAAAGTTTTGAAGCAAAAATCTGAAAAAATTGTGACCTGCAATTATCCTATGTTGTCCCCTGGGATACCTTTCAATCCGGTTCAAGGAAATAATATTATCGCTGTTGGCCGATTTGATGATCCTAGAAAAAATTTAGATATGCTAATTAAGGTTTTTAATAAATTAAGCGCAAAAAAACAAAGTTTAAAATTAAATATTATTGGTCCCAAATCCCGGGATGAAATAATTAAAAATATAAAAAATAAAAATATAAATTTTACAGGTCTGATAAGTGATCAGGAATTAAAAAATTATTATAATTCCGTGAGTTTGATGTTAATTACTTCTTATCAAGAAGGCTTGGGAATTGTTGGTCTTGAAGCTTTGAGTAACGGTATTCCTGTAGTTGCTACAAATTGTGGTGGAACGGCCGATTTTATTGTTAATGGGAAAAATGGTTTTTTAGTTGATGTAAACGATGTTGACGCAATGGTAAACAAGGCATTGCAAATTTTGCGGTCTGATGAATTGCAAAAAAGAATGTCTGACTTTGCAATAAAGTTTGTTGAGCAAAATTTTTCAGAACAAAAAATTTATTCAATTTTTAAATATGGATTATCAAAAGTTTATCCGGAATTGAGTCAATGGTTTGAAAAATGTGATAGTGGTAGTTTTAAAGCGGCCGAGGCAACAACGGCGAAGGAGAAAGAAAAAAGTGATCGTTTGATGAAACAAGCGGATATTTAAGTTAGTCCTCTTAAAAAATTAAGAATTGAAAAGTTTATCTTTGACGTTGTAGGTTGGTTTATTAATTTATTTGACAAGCCCTGAAAGGGCGATGGTGATTAGCCTCGGGTGAGGAACTTTGTTCCGTAACCCGTGGTAAGAAATAACACCAATGATTAAGCCCAATTTTATTGGGCGATGGGATTAAATCAATTAATTGAAAATTATCTGTCGTACCCTGAAAGGGCACTGAAATCGGTTGGTACTTATTACCACGGGTTACGCCGTAAACGGCTCACCCGAGGCTAAGTACCATCGCCCCTTTGGGGCTTTAGATAATACAATAATGAAAATTTTTAATCAGTTTCCGATAGGAAAAGTACATGAAAGTATTAGTAATTAGTCATACTTACATCGCGAAAGTTAATAGAGAAAAATGGAGAGTTTTAGCTGAACAACAACCGGATTTAAAAATAAAAGTTATTTTTCCAAAGACGTGGAATGACGCGTTGTTTAAGTTGCAAGCAAAAAATTATATGAAGGATAATTTGCCGAATTGCAAATTCGTTGCTTTACCCGCGTTTAAAACAGGAAATGAAATTTTATATGGTTATTATCCAAAAAGATTTATAAAACTTTTAAAAACGTTTAAACCGGATCTAATTCATGTTGAACAGGGCGCTAACGCCATAAGTTACTTTCAAACAATTTTGCTTTCAAAAATATTCAGTAGAAAATCTAAACTTTCTTTTTTTACCTGGATAAATTGGAAACCAAAAATATCATTTAAATCAAAATTATTTTTTGGCGCTATTGAAAAATTTAATAGATTTTTTTCTGATGGCGCGATTGTTGGCAATCAAGACGCGCAAAAAATATTAAAAGAAAAAAAATTTAAAAGACCTATTGCTGTGTTGCCTCAACTTGGAGTAAACCAGAATGTTTTTACTCCGGCTATTAAGCTTAATGAAAAAAAACAGATAGGATACATTGGTCGACTTGAAGTTGAAAAAGGAATTTTACACCTTGTTGACGCATTCGCGAAAATCAAAGATGAGTTTCCGGAATGGAATTTAATGTTTGTTGGCGCGGGTAGTGTTAAGAATGATTTGTACAGTTACGTTTTGAGCAAGAATTTAGAAAAACAAGTTAAATTTAAAACGGTTGTTAATCATGATTCGGTTGTATCTGTTCTACAAAATTTAGATATTTTAGTTTTGCCATCTTACGATACTTTTGAGTGGCGAGAACAATTTGGTCACATTCTAATTGAAGCGATGTCTTGTAAAATTCCTGTTATCGGAAGTACCGGCGGTGAAATTTCAAATGTTATTAAAGACGCCGGTTTTGTTTTCGAACAAAAAAATATTGAGCAATTGTCTTTAAAATTAAAAACTTTAATGAATGATAAAGAGTTAAGGTTTTTATTGGCGGAAAAAGGATGGAAGAGAGTTAAGGAGAATTTTTCGCATGAGGCAATTGCTCAAAAAACTTATCAATTCTTTAAAAGCATTATTTAAGTTTATCTAACTTCATGTTATTCTACGCTCATAAAAAAGGTTAAATAAGGGTTAGCAAAAAGGAGTGTGGTAGTGAAAAAAATAGCAGTCGTTGGCGCCGGTTATGTTGGTCTTGTTACAGCGGTTTGTTTTGCGAAAAAAAATAATAAAGTAATTGTTGTTGAAAAAAATGAAAAGCGAATTGCCGCTCTTTTAAAAGGCCAAGTTCCCTTTTATGAACCGGGGCTGGATATTCTTTTAAGTGAAGTTATAAAAAGCGAACAAATTGTTTTTGTTCCAGATATCAAAGATGTATTAAAACAAAATCCGGAAGCTATTTTTTCTTGTGTTGGCACGCCTCCGAAACGGGATGGTTCCTCTGATCTTTCTTATGTTTTTAATGTCGCAACAGAGATAGGGCAGCATTTAAATGATTATTCTTTAATTATAAATAAGTCTACAGTTCCTGTTGGCACCGCGAAAAAAGTAGAATCTGAAATTAAGGATCAGTTTGAATTACGGGGAATCAATATAAAATTTGATGTTGCCTCGAATCCTGAATTTTTAAAAGAGGGTGACGCTTTAAGTGATTTTTTAAAGCCTGATAGAATTGTTATTGGTGTTGAATCTGATGATGCTAAAAATATTTTAAAAGAATTGTATGCTCCTTTTATTCAGAATGAAAATCAAATTTTAGTTATGAATCGTGAATCAGCGGAACTTACAAAATATGCCGCAAACGGCATGCTCGCGACCAGAATTAGTTTTATGAATCAATTGGCTCTTCTCGCGGATAAAGTTGGCGCTGATATTAATCAGGTAAAACAAGGAATTACCTCTGATCGTAGA